>JBAXTC010000786.1:0-3603 GCA_037130375.1 Verrucomicrobiota bacterium
ATGGAATCGCGGTCATCGGTCAGCGCCTGCACCGGGGTGCCGGCGGTCCAGCCGTCGACCGAGGTGGAAAGCACCATATCGGCGTCAGATTGAATACCGGTGTCACGCAGAAGATCCCGGACCCGGTATCCGACCCAGGTGGCATTGGAGATGAGGTCGCCACCGACCGGGTTGGACACACAGGTGAGGGTCACGGTCTTCTCGACCGGTTCGAAGCGTTTCAGATCGTCGAAGGTGTAGGTCACTTCACGGTCAACCATGCCGTGAATCCGCAGTCGCCAGTCGGCCCGCGACAACTGCGGAACGCTCAGTGCGGTGTCGATGCGGTAGAAGTCGGAGTTGGAGGTGATGAAGCTCGGCAGCGCAACACCTTTCGGCATGACGTCGGCCGCCGGCGGTGGCGGAACGGACTTCGGAACCGGAAGGGCCAGGGCGTCGCGGTCACCGGACACCGATCGCACCTTGCGGGTCAGCACCGCCCCGAGGACCCCGCTGGCGAGGCCGGCGGCCGTGAAGCCGAGGGTGACCAGGGACAGTCTGCGTCCACCGTCGACGCGGTCGGTCCCGTCGACCCCGTCGGCCCGGTCGACGATCCGGCCAGACGTCAACACGCGCAGTACCGCGATGGCGCAGATCACCCCGGCCAGGGTCGGCACGATATCGACGACACGTGCCCCGGTCCGGGCCAGCACCGCTGCGCATCCCGCCGCGCCTCCCGCTGCGATGGCCAGACTGCCCAGCGGAATGCGGGAACGTTCCCACCGCGCCGTGATTGCGGCCACGACGGCGATGACCACCAGCACCATTACCGAGAGGAACAACTTGTCGGATGTTCCGAACGTTTGGATCGCCCACTCCTTGACCGGACCGGGCGTCAGATTCACCACCGCGGTCCCCACGGAGGTGCGCACATCGGCCGCAGGGGAGAAGAAGGTGGACAGGAACTGCGCCACGCCCACGCCCACGGCCGCGGCGGCCACCCCCGCACCCATTCGCAGACCCGTCGAAGCCTCAGCCATGAGAAAAACCTACCGCCGCTCGCCCCGTAGCGCGATGACCGGTCGGTGACGGGTCGTTGACCGGATGTCGTGGCTTCGGCCGTGGGCGGTAACGTGCCGGTGTCATAGTGAAGGACATTGTCGTCACCGCCGGCCCTATGCCTGCGGGTGTCCTGGAAACGAAGATTGCAGAACGTACAAAGGTGGCCATTCGGGTAGTCAAAGCCATCATGGCGGATGTTATACACGAGGGGGTCCTGGCCAAAACGGCACGACTGAGGGCAGAAGACGGCCGCGTGCTCTATGGTACACCCGAACAAATCGATGACATCATGCGTCCAAAACTCAATATTGACGCGGTTAGTACGGTCGGTTCGGTCGGTTCATGAACCGACCGAACCGAGCGAACCGACCGGCACAGGGAGGCGGTCGGTACACACACAACCCCCTTAACCCGTCTTTACCCATTCGAGGATAGAATCGCCTATTTTATGGAGTGCGACCTTCGTTTCGCCCTTTGTTTGCAAGGGTTCGTATTTCAAAAGAGCTTGTGGGGCAGACCTTGCCCGTTGACGAAAGGCTTTTCCGTGCAACAATCAGAGTATGTACTTGAAGTGTCACAATCGGGTGAAGGATGGGAAAGCTCATCGGTATTGGAGCATCGTTGAAAGCGTGCGTACCCGCAGGGGCTCAATCAAGCGTCAGCTTCTGTATCTTGGCGAAATCAATGACTCTCAGCGGGTGCAGTGGTGTTTGGCGTTGGATGTGCTAGATGGCCCAGCCCATTCCTCCGTCAAGCAGATGAGCCTTTTCCCTGAGGACCGGACGCCTCCACCAGAGGCCATCAATCCCGTTCAACTCCGCCTCAGCCAGATGACGTTGCACCATCCACGGCAATGGGGCGGCTGCTGGCTGGCTATGGAACTGTGGAATCAACTGGGGCTGGATGGGTTCTGGAAATCGCGCCTTCCGGTCAACCGCAAAGGCACGGCGTGGCTCAACGTTCTCAAAACACAGGTCAGTTACAGGCTGCTGGATCCTGGCAGCGAATGGCGGCTGCACCGGGATTGGTTCAAAACCAGCGCCATGCGCGACCTGCTTGACGAGGACGATGGTGTAGCGGCCAAGAACACACTCTACCGCTGCCTCGATAAACTCTGCGGGAACAAACAGGAGCTGTTCTCTTTCTTGAAATCGCAATGGAGCCTTCTGTTCAATACCTCGTATGATGTACTCCTCTACGACCTTACCAGCACGTATTTTGAGTGTGATCCGACGAGCAAGGGTGACGGACTGCGCCGGTTTGGTTACAGCCGTGACAAGCGGCCCGACTGCTTACAGGTGGTTATTGCGCTGATTGTTACCCCTGAGGGCTTTCCGGTCGCCTACGAGGTAATGCCTGGCAACACTTCCGACAGAACCACGCTGCCCGAGTTCCTGAACAAGATCGAAGAACAATACGGCAAAAGGAACCGGCTATGGATCATGGATCGTGGCATTCCTACGGAAGAAGCCCTTAAACAGATGCGCGCCGAAGGGGCGAGCTATCTTGTCGGCACGCCACGCGGACGGCTGAGCAAACTTGAGGACCAACTGCTTGCACAACCCTGGAAAGAGGTCCAGTCGCAGATTGAAGTCAAACTCGCCAGGGACGGCGAAGATCTCTACGTACTCACCCGCAGCGGCGGCCGGCGCGACAAGGAACAGTCGATGCGGCGGCGCAAACTCAAGAAACTCTGGAGCCGACTGAGGGAGATACAGGATATGAAGAATCTGAAGCGTGACAACCTCTTGCTCAAACTCGGTGCTGCCAAGCAGGAAGCCGGCAAAGCTTGGGATCTGGTGGATGTCCATCTCCCGGAACCACGTCAAGCCGTCACGCCCAAGACATTGACCTTCAGCCTGAATCGGAAGCAACTGCGCCGGATTCGACGTGGAGAAGGCACATATCTACTGCGTACCAACCTGAGCGCCAGCCAGCCTGAAGCGTTGTGGAAACAATACATCGTGCTCACGGAGATCGAACAGGCCTTCAAAGAACTCAAGAACGATCTGGATATCCGGCCGATCTATCATCAGAAAGACAACCGGATCGAGGCGCACATCTTCGTCAGCTTCCTGAGCTACTGCCTCCAAGTGACATTGAAACACCGAGCAAAGGCCCAAGCGCCCGGTCTGACTCCAAGAGCCATCTTGGAAAAGTTCACAACCATGCAGATGATCGATGTGCACCTGCCGACAACCGATGGCCGTAACCTGATCCTGCCTCGGCACACCCAGCCAGAGAAAGATCTGCAACTTCTACTGCATCAACTTAAGCTGACGCTGCCGGAGCAGCCGCCACCTCGAATTGAAGACTTGAAAAGCAAATGTGGGGCAGACCTTTGATCAGAAATCGAGGGAACTCGATCGTTTTACCCTCGAATGGGTAAAGACGGGGTAACGGTGCGGAGCTGGCGCGGGTGATGGAGGAGGAGCGGAATCTGCACGAGATAGCCGGGCCGACCATTGAGATTGTTGGCAGTCGGCGGGCACTGGTCTTTGCCGCGAGCGTGGCGCACGCGGAGAGGCTCTGCGACATACTGAACCGCCACCGAAAGGGCTG
>JBAXTC010000787.1:0-3596 GCA_037130375.1 Verrucomicrobiota bacterium
GGCGGGTATTCCAACGCATGGGCATTTGTGGCCGAATGCGTGGTCGAGACCCTGGCTTGCCGCCCCGGGGGCGAATGGCCCTTCCAACAATACTTAGTGAATTGCAAAGGCGATCTTGTGGGCTCCCGGTTGCTGAACCGCGCACCCAGATGCCGCGTATGCAGCCGGCTCAACCATCATCCTGAAAATGCCGTCATCTATGGCTGAACCACGGGTGTCCAACTCACTTGAGGGAATGAGGGGGGCATCGGGCCTAATCACCGACCTGATCCATTTCCCCAGATCCCCGCTCGACTTTCGTTTCCACGTTGTCACGGTGAGGGTGGACGACAGCTATGAATCCAGCCTGGCGGAATCCATCGCGCGGTGCGTCGCAAGCGGCATTTCCGATGATCCGGAACTTGCCGCCAAAGCAGCTATCGGCGAGGCATGGGAGCGCATTGCATTTGTGGACAGCCTCAACCAGATCCGGGGCAGTCGCGTCTCACTCCCTGCCGACACATTAACGGCGGAGCAGGTTTTCCGGCTGCCATTTCTTCTTGACCGCAGTGTGGATCGTGAGGAGTGGGCCCGGCAAGTATCAAGTGTCGAAACCAAAACCCGCCACTACCGCGCCTACCACAAGACTTCTGACTCGCAAGACGTCGAGCTGCCGGTCGCCATATTGAATCCGCTCGGCCGGTCTTCACTCTTTGAAACCACCAACGGTCTTGCCTGCGCCGACTCTTTCGAGGTAGCCCTCGACCGCGCCGTCCGCGAGGTCGTCGAGCGCGACGCTCTCATGTTGATTTGGCTGACTAAGTGCGGCGGTCGCCATGTCGCCGCGGATCGCTATCTGCCCTCCTCCG
Organism: Verrucomicrobiota bacterium; assembly: GCA_037130375.1. GTDB lineage: Bacteria > Verrucomicrobiota > Verrucomicrobiia > Limisphaerales > UBA8199 > JAPLUA01. Next base: position 849 of record JBAXTC010000787.1, read on the forward strand.
ACTGCGCGCAAATCGAGCGCATGTCTTCCATGGGCATCCGCACGGTGCTCCGTGATATTTCGACCGGACTCGGAATTCGAGTCTTTCTTGCCGGCATCAAGGCGGAGTTCCCCGGAAATCGGATCGGCCTTGCTTTCGGCGCGGGTGCCCACCGCTCGGCCGCTCATGCAGCCAAACACGCTTTCCGCGAGGCTTGCCTCAGTTGGCGCGGTGTGGCTTGGCGCAGCATTACCGGCGACTCACCGGCCCTGTCCGCGCCCCCCGACAGCTTTGCCGGCCATGCCGAATACTATTCAAGTTGGGACCGGATGCACTTTCTGGACTTCCTTTTTAAAGATGAGCCTCAGGACGCGGAAGCGGCCGCAACCGAGGACGAACGCATCCGCGACTCGGGACACCTCAACATTCTCCTCGATCAAGGACTTCCTGTCTATGCCACCGACATCACACCGCTGCAAGCGTCTGACACGGGACTCACGGTGGTGCAGGCGATTGTGCCTTCCCTTGTCCCTCTCTATATTGGAGATCGACAGGCGGACGATCTCGCCTGGCAAAGGCTCCCCACCACCATCGGTGGGATCGCCCAGGACACTCCTGTCGCTCTCGAGACGAAAGTCCATCCCTGGCCCTAGCCCTCGCCCATGAAAGATCTCACTTCCATCTTCCTGCTTCAGCCTGACCCGAAGGACGACCTCTGGGAGATTTACCATGCCAACACCAAGCTCTCGCCCCGCATCATGCCCCCGGCTTCCGACCTTAAGGATCCGGTTGCCGAATTGAACGCGGCCGTTTGGAAAACACGGATCGAGGAAATGGAGGCCGCAGTCGGTAGTGGTGGCAAATGCTACCCCACCGCGCCCAAAATCGTACTCCCGGACATCCTGCCCCAAACGCTTCACCAGCCCATAGAAAAGATCATTAGGGAGCGGGCCAGTGAACGATCCTTCGCCGCGCCCCAAATATCCATTGAGGAAATCGCGGCCCTTTGTCGGCTCGCCTACGGCGAAAATCCTGACCGACCGCGTCCTGGAGACTGGCCGATCCCCTTCCGCAACACCCCATCCGCTGGGGCTCTTTACCCCTTGGAGCTTTACCTGCTGGCCCCGCTCCCCATCGAATCCGAACTGAGCGGTCCTCAGGCTGAAGTCTGGCACTACCAACCCGGCGGTCATTCCCTGGAGCGCATCCACCGCTGCGACCCAAGCCGGATCATCGGATGCTTCCAAACCTGGCCGGAGGATCCCCCTCCGCTGGTGGCGCTGCTCACCGGCGTTCCCAAGCGGCAGTCTTGGAAATACGGCGCTCGCGCCTACCGCTACACCCTTCTTGAGGCCGGTCATGCTGCTCAAAACCTTGTGCTTGTCGCCACCGCTCTCGGTCTTCACTCCTGTCCGATTGTTGGCTTTTATGACGATGCCTTGCATGATTTGCTGGACATTGACGGCATTAGCGAAGTCGCGCTTTATTCAGTTTTCATCGGGCGCAAACCAGCCCATAATCCATCTCATAAACAAGAAACTCCATCGTCCCTATGAATAAACGAATCGTCTCCATCCTCATCGTCGTCGCCCTTGCCGTCGGCGCAGTCTTCGTCTGGCAAGCCACTCGCAAGCCTGCCAAAGCGAACACCCTGAATGTGGGTGTCATCCTGCCCCTCACCGGTCCCTCTTCCTACATCGGCGGGACGATCAAGAATGGCATGGAGATCGCCATCCTTGAGTTCAACGCCCGGCCCGACAAGCCTTTTGACTTGCAAGTGGATTTCTCCGACACCTCCGGCCAGCCCGCCAAGGTAGTCACCGCCTGGCAGTCCCTGCTGGCGAGCCGCTCGCCACAGGCCTTCATCGCCGTTCAAGAGGGCGTCAAAGGACTCATCCCCCTCGCCGAATCGGATCAAAGGGTGCTCCTCGCCACCTCCGTTCCGGACAACGGCATTGCCGGGGTGAACCGTTGGACCTTTCGGTTCTTCATCAATGCGCGCACCGACGCCGCCGCCATCGCCAACTATGCCGTCACAAAACTGGGCAAGAAGCGCTTCGCTATCATTTACGTCAATGACAGCATGGGCATTAGCTACCGGGAGAGTTTTTCACAGAATATCAAGGACAAGGGCGCCGCAATCGTCGCGGAGCAGCTCTTCGGCCCGTCCGACACAGAATTCCGCTCCCAAGTCCTTCGCGTGAAAGAAGCCCAACCCGACGCGGTTTACCTTATTGGTTACGGCGCCAGTCTCTCCAGCATCCCCATTCAACTAAAGGAGAATGGCGTCCAAGCAACCCTGCTGTCTGTCGGAACGATCAGCCAACCCGAGATCATGAAAGCAGCGGGGCCTTCCGTGGAAGGCTGCTACTATACCACCAGCGAGTTCTTCACCTTTGCGCCCGCAACACCCGAGTTGAAGGCCTTTGTGGACACTTACAAAGCAAAGTTCGGACAAGTGCCCGTCTTCTTCGAGGTCTTCGGCTACGACTCGCTCCGCCTCATCCTCCACGCCGCCGCCCAGGGTGGATTGAAGCCTGACGAAATCCGCACTGCTCTCAGCAAGATCAAGGACCTGCCCGCCGCAGTCGGCAACGTCACCATCGGCCCCGACGGCGACGCTCAGTTTCCCGTTGTGGTGAAAATGATCAAAAACGGAACGTGGGCGCCCGCTGAACCCTAATCCTCCTTTGCTGACTATGGACTCTCATTGTAGCTCGAAACAAACAGGCCATCTGGCTGCGTTCCTTCTACAGCATGCCCTCGAAG
>JBAXTC010000788.1:0-3592 GCA_037130375.1 Verrucomicrobiota bacterium
CCCGTCAACATTAGTTGTGCTATGGGGTTTGACCTGACTGGCTGGGCAGCCTACTCTTTTTGCATGAACGCGGTTGAATTCACGACGGAGCTGAGCGGTGCGGCAGTGTTACTCATCCCCCGCGAGATTGCGGTGCAATTGCCAAAATCGGGCAAGGCCCGCATCATCGTCCTGACCGACCAAGACACCGACGAGGCCGAGTGGCGTGGCGGGGCTTACGAGCAGTTCTTGCGGGAGGACTCGGCCGAGGATGCCATTTACGATTCACTGCGCTGAGATGTTCGGCGACGTTTTCATCTGCCAGTTCCCGTTCACCTCCGGCACCGCCAGCAAGATTCGCCCGGCGCTCGTGTTGTTCGATCTTGAGCAAGATGCGATCATTTGCCGGGTAACGGGGATCCTCCGCACCGGTGCCCTGGACGTCACGCTCAGAGGCTGGCAAACTGCCGGTCTATTAAAGCCCTCGGTTGCCCGCCTGGGCCACATCGTCACCGCCGAGAAATCTGTCTTCGTCCGTTCATAGTGATACAGCCAACAATGGTCGCCTTTCTTGATTTGAACCGGCCAAGGCAGGTTGGAGCCGAACAGCCCCAGACCTCAGAAGACTCGCGCAAGCTCAATTCCCCCACGACTGAATAGAGTGGCTCTTTGGAGGAAACGAATTGCGCGTCGGGGAAATTGGATTTGCGCTTTCTTGCCAGCAGTCAATCGCGATGTTCTGAGGTCTGAGCCCTTTCTGCACGCAGTCGAGGTAGGTGGCGGTGCCGCACTCGAAGATGTATGCGTTTGTGGGCATAAGATATGGGTCTCAACTTACAAGAAGCCGAGGGCGGAGAATTCCTGGAGTGTTTTAGCGGCCCAGGCATCGGGCTCACCAAGAGCGGTATAGGCGCGGAGGAAGGCGACGGCCTTGCCGGCGTCGCGCAACTGTTCGTTGACGAGGACCAGTTTTTTCAGAATGAGCCGGTCGTTGGGGTGTTGCCGATTCAGCTCGAGCAACAGTTCCCGGGCCTCATCAAACCGAGCCTGCACTCCCAAAATGGAAGCCTTCTTGATCAGCAGCACGCGGTCGGCCTTGCCTTCCGCGATGAGTTCGTTCGCCAGCGCTTCGGCGGCGTCGATGTTGCGGACGGTCACGTAAGCATCCACGCGGATCAAGCGCAGTTCATCCGCATATTTCGCAGGAGGCCGAGAGAAAGCCGGGAAATGTTCCAGGTATTTCAGGCAATCGAAGTGGCGCCCGTCCCGCGCGGCGGCCTGCACCATCAGCAGGAAAGCGTAGGCGTCCTTGGAGGCTTCAAACTGCCGGTGGGCGACCATCTCCGCGGCCTGATAATCCCGCTTCTCGAAATCTGCAATGACCTCGGTGGACCAGTCGGCAGCCCCTGGCGACGACGCCTTCTTTTCTGAGACAACCGAGTATTCCAGTTGAAAACGGCGAAGGTTGGGCAGCGCGTCGAGCATGTTTTGGACGGCCGGCCAGCGGTCCTCCGGCTTCTCAGCCAAACAGCGCAACACAAAGTCCTCGACGGCTGGACAGATCGAGCTATTGATTTCACGCGGGCGCGGGAACGGTGTGTGACGTTCCACTTGGCTGGACGTTTCGTGTGGCAAACGGGAAGTCAGCAGATAATAGAACAAGACGCCAAGCGAATAGATGTCGGCCAGAAACGGGTCCGCTTTGCGACGGCCGGGTCCGAGAATCCCCAGCATCTCGGGCGCCGAGTAAAGGATCGTGCCGCCGTTTTCGCGGCTGCGGACATACATTTCCTCCGGCTGGAGGCTGGACCCGAAGTCAGTGACCTTGGCCTGTTCACGGGAAACCAGGATGTTGTGCGGTTTGATGTCGCCGTGGGCCATCCCAAGCTTGTGCAGATGAGCGACGCCCTGGAGGACTTGTTGGCATGTGGTGAAGATGGAGGTATAACTGGCGGCAAAGGAAGTTGCCTTGTCTTCGAATACCTGAGCCAAGGTGCGGCTCGGGAAATACTCCATTTCGATTACAAACCACTCACGGTCGGGCGGCACACGACCCATCCAATTGATGGAAACCACGTTGGGATGCGGCGGGGTGTTGACCAGGAGGGCCCCTTCCTCGAGTTCGGCATTGCTGCTCCCCTGGTCCTTCGGGATCTTCAGCGCCACGATGGCGTTGTCACTCAGACGTTGGGCTTTCCAAACCCAGCCGTGGCTGCCATCCCCAAGGCACTCGATCAATTCGTAACGGTCGCCCAGACGACGGTCAGCGCTGGGCATGAAAAATCGCGTTCGGCTCATTCCGTTCCCCTTTCGATGATGCGCACCAGCTTCCACCGTTCGGGTGAAAGTTCTTCAAAGACAAACTGGAAGAAGCGGATGCCAACGGTGCGGGTGCCCGGGATGTTCTCGCGGGCCGCGGTGGTGAACCCATTGCGGACGATCGCCCGCATGGAGTGGTGGTCGGGCAGATTGCGCAGCCCCTTGGTCCAATAGGCCAAAATCAGCAATGTCGGTTGCTGATTCCAGCGCCAATACCCGAGCAGCAGGTTTTGGACTTTCGAGAATAACTTCCCGCCGTCGCCTTCGACGGAGTAACGCTCAAATTCGATGAGCGCTTCCGGATGATCTTGGCTCTTGGCGAACCATGCGCTGTCCGAGATGACGTTGTCCCCCTTGAGAGCAACAACGCCGGCGTTGGGAGCCGGCATCTCGCAGATGGCCGAGAATCCGGCATGCTGCCCCAAAGCAGTCCAGTAGGCGCATCCAAAACTGTGGATGTTGCAGGAGAAGTCCGGCAGGCCACGGATTACCGCCTGGGGAAACAGGTCGGCCGCGATCTTCAGTTGTTCTGGTTCCTCGGGGATCAAGATCAGACTCCTTCCCCGTTCCATTTGCCCCAGAGATGGATGACTTCAGGCGACTGCCCACCGTGCAAGAGAGCCTTCGTGCCCACCTTGACCAAGAGCGGCGCCGGGATGGACCGCCCACAAATCAGTGCCTCGCCAGTGGAAAGGCTGGGCAATTCATCAATATCGGCCTGGCTGACCATGTCGGAAGCCTTGGCGATGAAACGTTGGTCGTCTGGGTTTTTCAGCCGCATGGTGATCAGGGTGTTGCACTGAGAGGTCACGTCAGGGTCGAGTTTGGAGGGGCGCTGGCTGACTATGGCAAAACCAACGCCGAATTTCCGGCCTTCGCCCGCGATCTTCTTGATAATGCGGTGACTGATGGCAGATTCACCGGCCGGAGCGAAGCTGTGGCCCTCCTCGTAAACGAGGAAGCAGGGACGAATTGGCGCGGTCTTGCTCGAAGCAGCCTTGAGGATCTCGCTGGAGACGATGGCCGCAATAATCTGCTTGGCCGTGTCGCTGAGACCCTGGAGATCCACGATAACGAGGCGGCCCTTTTGCTCACCGGCGCGACCGATCATGGTGTAAATATCCGTGGGGGTGCCCAAGGCAGGGGTAAAGAAGCTCTGAGCCTCATTCAGGACACGCGCAAGTTTCATGGAAGCCACCGCGGCGCTCCGGCTGGAAAGGGCCGTGGCTTCGGCCTGGGAAAGCTGGTCCCAGTTGCGCAACTCATCCAGGCCATCGCCGAGCAGAAAACGGAG
>JBAXTC010000789.1:0-3575 GCA_037130375.1 Verrucomicrobiota bacterium
GATATTGCTCTCGAAGAATTCTGTCCTGCGCCCGCGCGGACATTCCTGTCCGTTTAGGGGTTGACTGATCTCCGGGAGCGGACAAGAATGTCCGCGCTCCAATTACCCAGGGTGGTGGTTTTGGAACTACCTCCAAGCCAAGTCGGTCAAGTTACTCGGCCCATTCCGCCGGCATCCTCGCCGAAGACAAGCTCTTCGGCCTGTGGGCGGTGACAAACACTCTTGAAGTTGGGGTGGACATTTGGGATGTTGACGTCGCTGCTTTGGTTGGCACGGTTATGATGAATTACACCACTCGACGGACGTTTCTCAGGGCGGTTGGCGGCTTCGGCCTGGCGCTTGGCACCCATCCATTGCTGGGGATCAAAAGCGCGGATGCCCAACTATCCCTCGAAATAGTTTAGCCCCAGACTACCTGACTTCCGAATACCTCGAACGAGTCCGCGAGGCGGTTGACGAGGCCGCGCGGCTGGGAATGACGTGGTGGCTTTATGATGAAGGCGGATGGCCTTCGGGCCAAGCCCTGGGCAAAGTGGTCGAGGGACATCCGGAACTTACCCGGCGCGCGATTACCCGCGAGCGCATCGCAGCGGATAAGCCGTTTACCGTACCCGCCGATGCGCTCGGGTTGGTTGTAGAGCAGACGGAACCAGGATTCCTGCGGCCAGGAGACAGGTGGTCTCCCGCGGCGTTCAACGAGACCGCCTGCCTCTATCGAATCGGAGGGGGCGGTGCAGTGGACTTGCTCAATCCCGAAGCAACCGCACGTTTCATGAGGCTTACTCACGAGGGTTACGCGACCGTATTGAGCAGGCACTTTGGTAAGACGGTGAAGTTCATATTCACCGATGATCCCTCCGCGGGAATGCCACGGCCACCCAACAGCATTCCCTGGTTTCCGGGCATACAACAGGCGTACGAAGCGCAATGCGGGCGCAGTTTTCTCTCCGATCTGCCGCGATTCTTCGTGGAACCAGACCAACGGATACCCGGCGCGGTGGCACGGGCGCGCGTGGCTTTGTACGATGTGCTGACGAGTCGATTCGCGGATGCCTACTTCGAGCCTCTGAGAAACTGGGGCCGTTTGCACGGCCTGGCTTCTGGCGGGCACTTGGGTGGCGAGGATGAGACGTTCGGCGCAGTGAAATACGGCTACGGCCATCTGCTGCGGCAATTGCGGCGTCTGGACGTGCCGGGTGTGGACCTCATCTGGCGCCAGATCTTTCCCGGGCGGGAAGGCCAGTCAAATTTCCCGGTCGCTGCGGCATCGGCCGCGCACCAAAACGGCACGCGCTTTGCCTTCTCGGAGTCCTTTTGCGTCTATGGCAACGGCCTTACCCCCGCGCAGATGAAGTGGCTCACGGATTGGCACCGTCAAGTGGATGCATCCGCAGGCACGACAACGGCTGGAACAATTTGCGGCGGCGGGCGGCAAGGTGCTCTGTGTGAATCACGGTCCTGGCTGCGATGGGACACCTCTGGAAGGCCCTGCAAGTTCGATCAAGACCGGCTCAGCCCCGGAAGCAGCGCAGTGCGCAACACCCCTGATTACACTCACTCCGCCGTGTGGCGATGTGCGCGTGGCCGGGCGCCAGTTGAAGAAGCAGCGCATGGTGGTCCTGTTTAATGAGGGACAACAAGCGTATCGTGGCTCCCTCGGAAGAGAGGGCCGGGCTGGCCCAGCCCCTATCACAACCGGGCAATCGAGTTCGAGCGCGAATCGCGAGGCGGGGGCATTACCGGGCCGGTACAACTCACTCGCATGGCAATGGACAACCAAGCGTAATCGTGAAAGTGGGTCGAGGAAGGTGCCTGGCACTGATAATCGAGCACCGCATCGCTGAGGCGCTTCCGGCCTTGCGGTCGGTGGTGGCCAGGTACAACAATGCAAGCCATGCAAATGAAATATCCGACAGGACCTGGGAGCGCGCTTCGCGCAGAGAGAACATTGATTCACGCCGACGAATCGACACAGTGGGTTCGTCATCATTCCATGGTAGCGAGTGCCACCCGTGCCGTCGTGACTTTACTGGGGTTGCTGGGGTTGCTGGGGTTGATGGCGATCACATTGCCTGTCGCCCTCGCACAGGATATGGCACCGAACCACCCAAACCAGCCTTCCGGCGCGTTCCTGCGGCAATGGTTGTTGTGCGGACCTTTTTCGACTCAACCGACGGCGGTTGACGTGACGAATCGGCCGCCGACGCCTGGTTTCAACATCGATTTCCTGGTGGTCGCCGGGGGTGAACGTGCCATCCGACCGCAGGCAGGCCAGACGGTGACGCATCCGGCGGGCAAGGCCACTTGGACGCTCCACGAGGCGACGAATGACGCAACCAATTTGAGGGCCGCGGTTTCCACACGGTCGGAAGTTGCGGCCTACGCCTATTGCACAGTGGAATGCGACACGGATCAAAACGTGATCATGGCGGTCGGAAGCAACGATGGGGTAAGCATTTGGATCAACGGCGAACAAATCTGGTGCCACCGCGCCGGACGCATCCTCAAAAGGGACGAAGATCGCATTCCGGTTCGGCTCAAGGGCGGGCGGAACGCCGTCCTGCTCAAGATCGACCAATGGGGGGGGAACTGGGAGTTTGCCTGCCGGTTCCTGCCCTTCGACGCGACCCGAATATCGGAGAAGTTGCGGCTCTATCAGATTACCGCTCGAGGCAACCAACCACCGCTTTTGTCCTTTGCTGGCCAAAGCACGATTGTCGGTCCGCTCCTGCAAAGCGCGGAGATGGCGGCCTTCGCGGCATTCGCGCCCGATAAGGCGGTTTGGGCTACGAACTGGACGGGCGGCGACCTGCCCATTGGCGTTGATACCGCACGGTTTGGGGAGTTTTTCCTGCGGATTACCGCCCAATTCACAGGTGGCCAGAAGCTGGTAACCAGCTATCCGTTCTCGGAGGGGGAACGACTCGACCACTGCCTGTTCAGCGGCGGGAAAACGGATTATTCCATCGTCGTCGCCACGGGCGCCTCCGATTCGGAGAAGTGGGCCGCGCAAGAACTGCAACACTGGCTGAAAGAAGTTGGCGGCGTGGAGTTTCCGGTTGTTGCACTCGAAGAGCCGGCCGTTGCGGGTTCGCAGGCGGCGCGGCCGCCGGGGCGGGAGATAGTGGTTGGATTCAACGCCCGAACCCGAGAGCTTCTCGGCCCGCAAGCCCAGCCGCCCGTCGCTGACGACGAAAGTTTCACTTACGAGAACCTCGGACCGGCGGTAGTGATCTGGGGCGGACGACAGCGCGGCACGATGTATGGCGTGATGGCGTTTCTCGAGAACGAACTGGGCGTGCGTTGGTACACACCACAGGAGACCATCACGCCCAGGCGGGAGGCGTGGCATTTCGTGAATCTGAAACGAACGGAGCAACCGGGTCTGCGGGTGCGCAACGACTTTTATTTCGAGGCATTTGACCCCATCTGGGCGGCGCACAACCGAATCAACGGCGCCATGGGCTGGCGCGAGCAACCGGGCGGGCTCGAGTGCTACTGGGGCGTGCATACTTTCTTTCCGCTCCTGCCGCCATCCGAATTTTTCGAGGCTCATCCCGAGTATTACAGCCTCA
>JBAXTC010000079.1:0-17063 GCA_037130375.1 Verrucomicrobiota bacterium
CTTTGGAAGAAGAACCGATCCTTTCCCATTTTTCTGTCTATAATCTTTCTGTCTATGATTTGTCTGTCCCTTATGCCCATAATCATTCGCACCGCTCTCCAGCGCCTATTTCAAGCCGAACTTCAGGTTGTTGGACAATCCTCCGCTGAATCCATCACTGCCGCAAAGCGCAACCCGCGGGTGCTGATCCGCAACTCGAGGAAGCCAAGTTGCTCGATCACCGCTTCGTAGATCGCCACCCCCATGAGAATCACGTCTGCGCGGCTGCTCGGCAGGCCAATGATCTTCTTTCGCTCTTCCAAAGCCAGACTCCAGAGGCGCTCCAAATGCCAGGATACGCGCGCTGCGCTCAAGCGTGTCGCCTCCAGCCGCTCGCGGTCGAAGGTTTCCAATTTCGCTTCCATGCAGCCCAGGATGCTCGCTGTGCCCCCAATGCCCACGAGTTGCACCCCACCGGTGCGCGTCTCCGAAACTGGAGTGAAAAGGCCCGGTTCCCTCGCGAACCTCTCCCCTTCGCGCTCTACCCTCTGCTTCGCTTCAGCCGCCGCCTGACTCAGCTTCGGACGCACTTCCTTCCGCAGAAATTCGCGGAGCCACTGCTGGCAGGTATGGAGTTCCTCCAATGTGGGTGGGTCACTGCAAGGAATCGTTTCCATCAGCCGCACCGTGCCGACTGGGAAACTGTGCCGGAAGCTTTTGTCCTCGCCCTGGCCGAGAACGAACTCGGTGCTGCCGCCGCCCACATCCAACAGCAGCAAGGGCGTTTGTGCGAGCTTCGGGTCGGAGGTCACTCCTTTAAAGCCCCAGTCCGCTTCCTGATCTCCGGAGATGACCTCGACATCCAAGCCGGCGGCCAGTTTGATGGCGGCAGTCAGTTCCTTCACATTCGTCGCCTCGCGCGCCGCGCTGGTGGCGATGACGCGGATGGAGGAGGTCTGGCATTGACGTGCCGTGGCGGCGAAGCCGGCGGCGGCCGTGGCCGTGGCGGCAATCGCCTCCGGTCGCAGGCGGCGGGTCTCGTAAAAGCCGTGTCCAAGCCGCGTTTGCTTGCTTTCCTCTCGGATCGGCCGGATGTCATGGCCGGCGACATCAGCGACCAACAACTTGACAGAGTTGGTGCCGATATCAATAACTGCCCGGCGGATGGGTTCCATCTGGCTTGCAGCTTAGGCCAAGTTGAAACAACGGCAACCAAATCCGCGACACTTCGCGCGTTTTGTTTCTGTTCCGCTTTGTTTCTTTCCAAACCCCGGCATGGTCGTTACCTTCCTGCTGGTTGTGGAATCCAAAGCAATAACGATGTCTTTCAGGCCGGCTCATTTTATCAATCGAGAATTGAGCTGGTTGGAATTCAACCACCGCGTGCTCGAGGAGGCGCTGGACGCAACAAACCCGTTGTTGGAACGGGTGAAGTTCTTCTCCATCGTCAGCTCGAATCTCGACGAGTTCTTCGAAGTCCGTGTGGCAGGCATCAAGCAGCAAATCGAGAGCGACGCTGTCGAGCGCTCGATGGACGGGCTGACGGCGAGCGAGACCTTTCGCGCGGTCGTCAAGCGGATGCGGCGCATGGTCGAGCAGCAATATGCTTGCTGGCGCGAGGAGTTGCTGCCGACGCTGGCGGCCAATGGCATCCGGCTGCTCGAAATTGCCAGGCTCGAACCAGCCGATCTGGCCTGGGTGGAGGATTATTACCGGACTCAAGTTCAACCGACGCTGACGCCGCTGGCAATCGACCCGGCGCACCCTTTTCCGCAACTGCTCAACAAGTCGTTGAACCTGATTGTGCGACTCGAGATGCCCAAGAACCGGGAGGTGCTCAAGCACATGGCGGTGGTGCAAATCCCTCGCATCCTGCCGCGCATGGTCAAACTGCCGCGAACCGACGCCCGCCAGGATTACGTGTATCTCGACCGGCTCATCGGCCATCACCTGGCGGGTTTGTTTCCGGGCACAGAACTGCTTGGCTACTGGCCATTCCGCGTCACGCGCAACAGCGAGCTTTACATCGATGAAGAGGATGCCGCCAACCTGCTCAAGGCGGTGGAGAACGAATTGCACAATCGCCGAAAAGGCGACGCCGTGCGGCTGGAGATCGATCACGAATGCCCGCCATTTGTCCGCGAGCCGCTGCTCAAGACGCTGCGGCTGACCGAGGACGACTTGTATATGATTGATGGGCCGCTCAATCCCACCGGGTTGATGGCGCTCGTCGAGGGCGACCACTCGCCTGAACTGCGTGACCCGCCATTTGTCGCTCCGGTGGCGGCCGCGCTGCGCGACCGGCCGGATCTGTTTGCGGCCATTCGCGAGCGGGACATTCTGCTGCATCATCCGTATGAGACCTTCAACAGCGTCGTGGGTTTTCTCGAACAGGCTGCATCGGACCCGGATGTGCTGGCGATCAAGCAGACACTCTATCGCACCGGTGGCGACCGGCGGATTATCGGCGCGCTCGAGAACGCCGTAAGAAACGGCAAACAGGTGACGGCCGTGGTCGAGCTGCGGGCGCGGTTCGACGAAGCCAACAATATCCTCTGGGCGCGGCATCTCGAGGAGGCTGGCGTCCATGTGGTCTATGGCTTGGTCGGTTACAAAATCCACGCCAAGAGCTGCCTGGTCGTGCGGCGCGAAGGCCATAACATCCGTCGCTACGTCCATCTGGCCACCGGCAATTACAACCCCACGACCGCGCGCATCTACACCGACCTCGGCCTCTTTACCTGCCGGCCCGAATTCTGCGAGGACGTCACCAATTTCTTCAACTTGCTGACGGGGATTTGCCAATTTCAGGGTCTGCGCAGGCTGCTGGCCGCGCCGTTCGAGCTCGCGGATCGCCTGCTTCAGTTAGTCGAGCGCGAAGCCGAGAACGCCCGAAAGGGACTGCCCGCCCGCATTATTCTGAAAATCAATTCGCTTGCTGAGCGGCGGATCATCGAAGCCCTTTACCGCGCTTCGGAAGCGGGAGTGCAGATTGATCTGATTATTCGCGGCATCTGCTGCCTGCGACCGGGCATTTGCGGTATCAGCAAGAACATCACGGTGCGAAGTATCGTGGACCGGTTTCTCGAGCACAGCCGCATTTATTACTTTGAGAATGCCTGCCAGCCGCAGGTCTTCGTGAGCAGTGCGGACTGGATGTCCCGCAATTTCTTCCGGCGTATCGAGCTGGCGTTCCCCATCGAGGATGGCGTGTTGCGGGAGCGGATCATCAGCGAGATTCTCGCCACTTCCCTGGCGGACACCGTCAAGGCGCGGTTGCTCCAGCCGGATGGCTCGTATCTGCGAGTGATGCCGGCGCGGAGGGCAAAGCCACGCCGAAGCCAGTTCGAGTTTCTAGCGCAAGCCGCTCCCGGAGATGACGCGTCCCGCAAGCCGGCGGCCGGCAAAACGCGCTACCCGCAGGTCAGACTCGTCCCGTCGCCGTTCGCGCCGGAGAAGCGCAGGAAATGATTTCGCCGCGCTCCATGAAACCGGTGTCGGCGAATGATCCCGCTGACGATCGCGGCCGCAAACGATCCGGCGTGGTGTCCGAGAGATCTGAATAACAATTAACCAGCAAAGCTAACAGCCTATGAATCTTTACTTGCTACGTCACGGCATCGCCGTGGAACAAAGCGCGCTGTGGATTGCGAGAGATGCTGACCGTCCGCTCACTCCCGAAGGGGAGCGCAAGATTTGCCAAGTCGCCGAGGCGATGAAAGCGCTCGGACTGTCCTTCGATCTTATTTTGTCCAGCCCGTACGTGCGCGCGCGGCAAACCGCGAAAATCGTTGCTGAGGCATTCAACACGAGCAGGAAACTGGAATTCTCGGACACACTGACCCCGGGAGGCAGCCCGAAGAAGCTGATCGAATATCTCAACCGCCTTCAACCCCCACCGGAAGACGTTTTGCTCTCAAGCCACGAGCCCTTTCTGAGCGAGCTGATCTCACTGCTGGTGTCCGGCGGTAAGGATTTCTCGATTGTTATGAAAAAGGGTAGCTTGTGCAAGCTGATCATCGGGTCGTTGAAGCACGGCCGCTGCGCCTCACTCGAGTGGCTGCTCACTTCAAAGCAAATGGCCTTGATGGCCTGAAGCCGATGCCCGAGTCTGCGCCAGAATACTCATTGGCCGAAGATATGCCAAAGCCAATAAACGCGGATTCGGACTTCGCCCCTTCGGATGTTTCGGGGACTTGGGGCATGGGACTGCCTTCACTCTGCGCGTTCACCCTGATCGAATTGCTGGTGGTGATTGCCATCATCGCCATTTTGGCAGCTCTGCTCCTGCCGGCACTGGGCAAATCGAAAGCCGCTGCGGAGACGGCGACTTGTGCCAACAACCTTCAGCAACTCTCGCTGGCGTGGGTTTTGTATGCCGAAGACAATGGTGATCTGCTGGTTAACAACCACGGGGTGCCCGAGACCCTTGTGCGCCGCCAGACGTGGGCCAACAACGTTGAGGATTGGCAGGCAAGCGACGACAACACTAACCTGGTTTATCTCACCGACTCGAAACTGGGACCCTTTGCCAACCGATCCACCAAGATCTACAAATGCCCGGCGGACCGCGAGCCGGCGCCCAATGGCTTGCGCATCCGCAGCATCTCGATGAACGCGATGGTGGGCGACCCCGGCGAACTCACTAACCGGTTCAATCCGCTCTACGCCCAGTTTTACAAGTCGGCCGAGGTGCGCAATCCATCCGGCATCTTCGTTTTTCTGGACGAGCAGGCTGATACCCTCAACGACGGTTTTTTCGTGAATCGTCTGGACGATTATACCTGGGGGAATCTGCCGGGATCATATCACAACGGCAGGGTCAATCTCTCCTTTGCCGACGGACACCTCGAGTCGCATCGCTGGGCAGTCCCTGGCACCATTCGCCCCGTCCTCAGAACCCGAATCGACATGTTCCCCGCCGCTCCGCCCACTGACTTCGAGTGGCTCAAGGCCAGAACGAGCTTCAAGAAGCCTTAGCGTCTGCGTGATCAGACCACCGTGAACTTCCCATGCGGGATTCGACCGGCAGGAGTGAAGCCAATACGGTTCATCGGTTCATCGAGCGTGGAAGAAAGTGTCCGCCAGCGTGCCGCGCTCGGTCCGCACCACCGTCCCGGTGGCAACGTTGTGCCGCCCGAACCAACCTTGGCTGGTCTCCAGCACAAACTGCACGCGCTCTGAGGCCGCCACCACTGAGTTGGTGTTGTGCGGCTGCAGATCGTGGATCTCCAGAATCACGCCTTCCGGATCAATGTAAGCGGCCGATAGCGGCAGCGGACAGTTCATCATCCAAAACCCAGCGCGATAGGGTCCGGGGGAAACAAACAGCATGCCCGCGTTCTCCGCCAGGTTCGTGCGGAACATCATGCCGGTTTGTTGTTGGATTCCCGTCAAGGCCAGCTCGGTTTCCATCTCCTCGGCTCCAAGCCACACTTTCATCGTCTGCAATTTCGGTTGCGCTGCGATTGGCAAACTCGAACCCGCCACCGGCCCTGACCCTGACGCCCCAGGCTTCTTGCAGCCCTCAATGCAGCCGCCGCAGACAGCCGCTGCCAGCAAGATAGTCAAAATGCGCAATCGTCTCACGACTCAAGACTGAACGAATGCGGCTGCGTTTTCAACCTTATACAGAGGTCTGAGCAAACAATCAGGCCGAAAACAGTGTCTTCATAAGTCATTCGACTCCAATTAGTGACGACATTGACGACTTATGTCTATGCACTGCTAACGGTAGTCAGTTGGTTGATTCTGGCCGACGACGCCACGGTTGGCGTTCAACCTATTGACGGGGGCGGTGCGCTTCGGCCAAGCTCTGCTCATGCGTTTTGCCGCCGTGGACAGAATGAATATACCTTTATGAAACTATCGAATCGTTGCTTGCCGATGCTTTGGATTGTCGTCGCGGGGTGGCTTCATCCTGCCGCGCGGGCGCTGGAACTTGATGTCGTCAAGAGTGTGAACGGAGTGACGGTGCGGATTCTTGACGGGAAGAAGACAGTGTTCTCGCCCATCTCCTCGAATGCCGGGTTGGTGGTGATGTCACCGGAGGGGCGGACGCCCGTGCGCTATGCAGAAGTGAAATGCGAGGCTGGAGCGGTGACGTTGAGTGGTGGGTCGGCATCGGGGCTTTCGATCACGGAAACGTTTCGTCCGGTTCAGGCTGATCTGATCGAGCGGGTGGTGCGGGTGACCGCGAATTCAGATCAGCGGTTTTTTCTGGAACTGGGCTGGCGGGCTCCGGAGGCCGGGGATTTCTATTCGTTCACGGGAAAAGAAACGGCCACTCGGGTGTGCAGCCTGAGTTGCGCCGGACCAGAGTTTGCCGGGAATTCAAAAGCATTAGAGACGTTTCCTGTGCTGGGCTGCCTCGACGCAAACCGGTTTTATGGTTTGCTCGGTGACACGCCCGGGCTTTGGGAGAATCGCAGTTTTATGCGGCTCGACGTGGAGCAGCGCACGGTTTCGCTGACCACCGGCGACGGTTCGGCCAAGCGGATTATTTCGATACCCCGGGAGCTCGATGCGACCACGGTTTACCGGGCTTCATTTGACGGCTGGCAGCACTTGGAGCGGGGGGAGAGCGCCAGCTTTACGACATGGCTCTTTGCGTCGCCGGCGCATTCGCTTTATGACGTGCAGTTGGCGGCGCATCTGGCCCTGGCCAACGCCAAGGGCTTTAACCATTCCAGCCTCGAGGCGATTTTGCGCAACACGTCCTACCTCCTGCTGCGTCGCAACCTCCTGCGCCCGGAAAGCGAATACATCTTCATCTCCGGCGTGGGTTACGGTTGGAAGCAATGGGTCAGCGACGGTTTCTGGATGAGCCGCGGTTTGGACGATCCGAAATACGACCAGGCGGCCCAAGGGGCGGTGTTTTATGAGCGAATCAATTATGAAGACAATGCTCAGTACTATCTGATCTGGTCGGCGCTGGTGAAGCGGGCTGGCGGCGAACTGGACCCCCGCACGGTGAGCCGGGCCTATCACTTCATCCGCGACCATGAACAGGAGGGACTTTATATTCCGCCGCGGCTCACTCCCGACAAAAAGATCGCCAAGACGTATCATGACCAGCTTCCCTACGAGGACGATGACGCGCCTTCCTCCAACCAGGGTTTCCATTGCGGCGCTTTGCTGGCCGCCAGGGAATTGGGATTCCCGGTGACCGATGGGGACATCGAAAGCGCCATTGCGGGTTATCGGCGCATGTTCAATGCCACCAATGGTTACTTCGCCACCAGCTTGAAACAACAGGATCACATCGGCCAGGACAGTTTGTATGGCGCGGTGCTGACCTACGCGGTATTCGGCCGCAAACTTCTGCCGGATGAAATGGTGCGCAGCCATCTGGAGACGAGTGTGCGGCTGCAATCACCTTACGGCATGAGAGTCATTTCCAAAGCCAACGGGGATTTGCTCGAGGGCCACAGCGGCGTGTATGTCTTTGGCGGATCGTGGTTTCTCAATGACGGCGCGAATTATCTGGCCGGACAAATTCACGGGATGGATGAGACTTGGGTGAACGACCGGCTGTTGTGGCGTTTGGAAAAGGAACTGGCCGTCATGCCAGCTTTTCACGAATCGATCAGCACCGTCAATGGCCAACCGCACGGCCATCATCTGTATTCGTGGAATTCTGGTTTTTGGTGGTTGCGCCGCGAAATTCGCACGCGTCTTGGGGCGACCGGTGATGACCCGCTCGCCACCAGTCTGGATCGTGAACTGGGCGTTTGTCGTCGGGATGGATGGTTAGTATTGGAACCGAAGAAAGCGAAATTACGGCCGCCTGCGAAACACTGACGCGGAACCATCCCGCCCTTGTCGGCTGCGCTGGAATGTTCGATTGGCCTGCCGCGCCCTATCTGGCTGGCCAATCCCGGGTGGGGTAGTCAACGCATCCAGGCGGCACTGGCCAAACTGGACACAATGGCAGGGGGAATTCAAGAAACCGTAGCCGCTGACGGCAGTCGGCGCACTTTTCCTCGATTATCGGAGTGTTAGCGCCGACTGCCGTCGGCGGCTACGATTTCTTGAAACCACCCTGGCACAATGGTCCCAGCCGGATTTCACGTTTGACCTTTTTCTCAAAACAGGCATCCTTAATCACATATTTATGGAGAAACCAATCCAATCAGAAACATCCTTCCTGGCGCGTCTGCGCACGGCGCTGTCGTGCTTCAACCGCGCCCTGACCAGCCCTGACTTTTCCCGCCAGGCCGCCGAGCTTCTGCGCTCGCCACAAACGCAGGCACACCACAAACCCATCGAGTTGCCACCGGAACGCGCACATGCATCCGGTCTGGCCGTGCTGTCCTTGCTCCAGCGCGAAGGCCGGCTCATCGATTTTCTCAAGGAGGACATGGCGGCATTTTCAGACGCCGAGATAGGCGCTGCGGCGCGGGTCGTTCATGCAGGCTGCCGCAAAGTGTTCTCCGAATACTTCGTCATCGAACCGGCGCTCAGAGACGCTGAGGGCGCGACGATCAGCGTGCCCGCCGGCTTCGACGCGCAACGCATCCGGCTGACGGGCAATATCGCCGGCCAACCGCCGTTTTGCGGCATGCTCAAACACCACGGCTGGGTGGCCACAGCAGTGCGCATGCCGGCCATTTCGGAAGCACTAGATCCCCGCGTGCTCGCGGCGGCCGAAGTTGAACTGTAATCCGCATCACGTACCCGGCATTTCATTTCACAATCAACGATGTAATCATTGTCTTATGTCCACTTACTCCATCGGCATTGACCTCGGCACAACGAACAGCGCGGTGTCATATTTTAAACTCGCTCAAGCCGAGGCCCGCGGCAGCGGGCAGACCATGCTCGCCATCCCGCAGATTACCTCTGTTGGCACGGTCGAGGAAAAACTGTTGCTGCCATCGTTCCTTTACCTGCCAAATGAACAGGAATTTCCCGCCGGCAGTCTCGCGTTGCCGTGGGACAAGAAGCGGAAGGACAGAGTTGTCGGCGAATTCGCGCGGACGCACGGCAGCAAAGTCCCCATGCGGCTGGTTGCATCCGCGAAAAGCTGGCTCTGTCACGCCGGTGTGGATCGTTTGAGCGCGATCCTTCCGTGGCAGGCGCCCGAAGACGTCCATCGCGTCTCGCCACTTGATGCGGCCGCGCATTACCTGGCCCATCTGCGCGAAGCCTGGGATCACCAGTTCCAGGACGATCCCCTGGCCAAACAGGATGTTGTCCTAACCGTGCCGGCGTCGTTTGACGCGGCCGCGCGCGACCTCACTCTCAAAGCGGCGCAACAGGCCGGCTTGCCAAACATCACGCTGATCGAAGAACCGCAGGCGGCGTTCTACGCGTGGATCGAGCAGATGGGTGAAGGTTTCCGCAAACAGGTCAAGCCAGGTGATGTGGTGCTGGTCGTGGATGTCGGCGGCGGCACCGCCGACTTTTCGCTCATTGCGGTGACCTCCAAAGACGGCGACGTGGCGCTCACTCGCGTTGCCGTTGGCGACCACATCCTGCTTGGCGGCGACAACATGGATCTCGCCCTTGCTCACAAGGTGAATCAACGGCTTGCCGCCGAGGGCAAGAAACTCGATATATGGCAATTCAACGCTTTGACCTTTGCCTGCCGCCAGGCCAAGGAGAACCTCTTCGCGGATTCAAGACTCAAGAAATCTCCGCTTGTCGTCCCAGGTCGAGGCTCAACGCTGGTTGGCGGCGCGATCAAAGCGGAGTTGAATCGCGACGAACTGACCGGTGTTCTGACCGATGGTTTTTTCCCGAAGATAGACGTCACTGACCCGCTTCAAAGCGCGCGTCGCACCGGCCTTGCGCAATTGGGCTTGCCCTACGCGCAAGACGCGGGCGTTACGCGCCACCTCGCTGCGTTTCTGACGCGCCAGGCGCGCGCGATGGCGACCGCTCACGATGCGCCGGTGAAGGTGGAAGGCAGGACATTCGTGCATCCGACCGCTGTGCTGTTCAACGGCGGCGTGTTCAAGGCCACTCCCCTCAAAGACCGGGTGATCCAAGTTCTCAACGACTGGCTCGCCGCGGACGGCGGTCAACCCGCCAAGGAACTGGGCGGCGCCGAGCTCGACCTGGCCGTCGCGCGCGGCGCAGCCTACTACGGTTGGGTGCGACATGGCCACGGCCTGCGCATTCGTGGCGGCACCGCACGCGCCTATTATGTCGGCGTTGAGACGACCATGCCCGCCGTTCCCGGCATGGAACCCCCGGTCAAAGCCCTTTGCGTCGCGCCCTTCGGCATGGAGGAAGGCACTCAGGCCGACGTGCCGCCGCAGGAGTTTGGTCTCGTCGTAGGCGAACACACTCGCTTCCGGTTCTTTGCCAGTTCCCTCCGCCGCGGCGACCGCGTTGGCGTGATGCTCGAGGATGTCGCCGGCAATGATGAACTCGAAGAAGTCGCCCCCATCGAAACCACGCTGCCGGCCAAAGCAGGCAACGAAGGCAAATTGGTGCCGGTCAATTTGCAGGCCGTCGTCACGGAAATCGGAACACTCGAACTGCGCTGTCTTGAGAAAGGCGGCCCGGGCAAGTGGAAACTCGAACTGAATGTGCGCATGAAGGAGTAGCGCGAACGCGGGGTAATGGAGTGACGCCGAATCCATGGCCCGGCAGTCACCCCACCACCCCTCCGTTCCATTTCTCGAATGCCTTCGCCTGCCTACATCATCGGGATCGACCTTGGCACCACGAATTGCGCTGTCGCGTTCGTGGACGCGGCGCAAGGTGTAAACTCACCGGTCATTGACTTCCCTATTCCGCAGTTGCAGCGGCCGGGCGAGGTCGCGGCGATGTCGTTGCTGCCGTCGTGCCTCTACATTCCCGGCGACCACGAATTGCCGCCCGGCTCGACCCAGTTGCCGTGGGGCGAGTCGCCCAAGCTGATCGCCG
This sequence comes from Verrucomicrobiota bacterium, assembly GCA_037130375.1. Classification (GTDB taxonomy): domain Bacteria; phylum Verrucomicrobiota; class Verrucomicrobiia; order Limisphaerales; family UBA8199; genus JAPLUA01. The sequence continues at coordinate 10,861 of JBAXTC010000079.1, forward strand.
GGGCGTTCGCGCGTTGGCAGGGAGCACGAGTTCCGGGACGGTTGGTGGTTTCAGCGAAGAGCTGGCTGTGCCACGCGGGCGTGGATCGCTCCGCGCCGATTCTGCCGTGGGGCGCGTCGGCCGAGGTCGCCAAGGTCTCGCCGGTGGAGGCCTCGGCCCTGTTGCTCTCACACATAGCCGCTGCATGGAATGCCGCGCATCCCAACGCGCCACTGGCTCAGCAAGAAGTCGTTATCACCGTGCCCGCATCCTTCGATGAAGTCGCGCGCGCTTTGACGGTGAGCGCCGCGCGCCAGGCGGGGCTGGAACACTTTACGCTCGTCGAAGAACCGCAGGCGGCGTTCTATGACTTCACCGCGCATCATCGCGACGATCTTGCGGATGTGCTGAAAGACGTGAGGCTGGTGCTGGTGGTGGACGTAGGCGGCGGCACGACGGATTTTACGCTCATTCAGGCAGGCGTTGCGTCCGACGGCCCGGCATTGCGACGCATCGCAGTCGGCGATCATCTGATGCTTGGCGGCGACAACATGGACGCCGCGCTGGCGCGGCACGTCGAGGTGCGGCTGTTGGCAGGTGGCCGGAAACTCAGCGCCACGCAATGGACACAACTCGTGCAAGCCACACGCGAGGTGAAGGAATCGCTGCTCGGCGACAACGCTCCTGAACGGCACGGCATCGCGGTGGCAGCCGAAGGCAGCCGGCTGCTGGGCCGCACACTCTCGACCGAGATTCAGCGCAATGAAGCCGAGCAATTGATTCTGGAAGGCTTTCTCCCTGACTGCGCTCCGGACGAAACTTCGCCCCGCGCTGCACGAACCGCGTTGCAGGAATTGGGGCTGCCATACGCGCAAGACCCCGCCATCACGCGCCATCTCGCAGCGTTTCTGCGCCAGCACGCCGCCGCTTGTTTCACCGCGCTCAATGAGGCGCCCAACGAGAATGCGTTGGCGCGGCCGGATGCGATTCTGTTCAACGGCGGAGTTTTTAATTCACCAAAGATTTCCCAAAGACTGATCGAGATCGTTTCCTCCTGGTGGCCGGATGCGCCGCAGATTCGCTTGTTGCCGCACAAGTCGCTCGAGTTTGCCGTCGCTCGCGGCGCGGTCTGCTATGGTCTGAGCCGGCGAGGCCTGGCACGGCGCATCGGCGGCGGATCGGCACACGCGCTCTATGTCGGGCTGGCCGCCGAACAGGAAACTTCCACACCCCGCGCCATCTGCCTGATTCCCCGCGGCCAGGAAGAAGGTCAACCGGTAGATCTCAAGACCCGTCCGTTCGAGTTGATGCTCGGCCGGCCCGTGCAATTTCCCTTGTTTTCGACCACATCGAATCGGATTGACCGGCCGGGCGACGTTGTGGAAATCGACGATGAATTTCGCGCGTTACCGCCAATTCACACGCTCTTCAAGGGCACGGCCTCCAGGACAACGATTGTGCCAGTCCATCTGCGCGCCGTGCTGACGGAACTGGGCACGCTGGAGTTGTGGTGCGTGTCCAACGAGGGCGGCGAGCGCTGGCGGCTCGAGTTTGAACTGCGCGGCACTACTGCGCACACAGCGGCAACGGTCAAGGAATCCATGCCGGCGCGGTTTGATGAAGTGCGCGCGGTCGTCGAGCGTGTGTTTGGCAACCAGCCGCTGCCGGTCGCTTCCAAGGAAGTGAAGCAGCTCAACCGCACCTTGGAAAAGAACATCGGACCACGCGAAGGGTGGCGGCTGCCGTTGTTGCGTGAATTGTGGAGCACCCTTTACGCGGGCGCGAGCCGCCGCCGCCGGTCAGCCGATCACGAGCGGGTGTTTTTCCAGCTCGCCGGCTACAGCTTGCGTCCTGGATTCGGCTATCCGCTGGACGAGTGGCGCTGCGAGCAGACGTTTCTCCTGTTTAACCACAGTGTGAAATTTCACGCTGAGCAACCAGTCTGGAGCGAGTTCTGGGTAATGTGGCGTCGCCTCGCCGGCGGGCTGGCCGATGTCCAACAACAAGAGTTGTGGAACTATCTCAAGCCGCATTTGGCTCGCCGCATTCCGTCCGAACCACCGAAAGACAGCGCAAAGCTAAAAGGCTTCCAGCCTCAAGGCCTTGACGAAATGGTGCGCGTCGCAGCGTCACTGGAACATCTTGATCCGGCAGAGAAAGTCGTTCTCGGCAACTGGATCACGCAAAGGCTGAAAAGCCCCGAGACTGCGGCCGGTCCGTGGGCCTGGGCGTTGGGCCGGCTGGGCGCGCGCCTGCCGCTCTACGGGAGCAGTCACAAGACCGTGGACCCGGAGCAGGCGGGGAGGTGGTTGTCACTGCTGCTGGACGCGGGGTTGCGGCGTATTGACGGCACGGCGTTCGCCGCCACGCAGTTGGCGCGCCTGACCGGTGACCGAACCCGCGATCTGGACGGCGAGATTCGCGCGCGCGCGGTTGTTGCGCTCAAGTCCGCGGGCGCATCGGAAACCTGGTTGCGGATGCTCAGTGAAGTTGCCGCCCTCGAAACTGCCGATGAGACGCGAGCGTTAGGGGACACCTTGCCAATCGGATTGCGACTGCGCTGAAAGAAGTGGGCGTTTCCCGGTTGTTTGTGCGCGGGGACGTTCAGTTGCCAGGTGGTGTGCCGGTAAGACCGGCTCGGAGATGGTCGCGATAAAGCCCGATTTTATCGACCGGGATCGGCTGGAAGCCGAGTTTCCAGGCGGGACAATCACGCTTGAGCACGAAATCAGCGGCGCTGGACGGGTTGACGAGCTGGCGGACGAATTGCGAGCTGGCGTTGGTGAGGTTGTTCTCCAGTTGGAGCATGCCGGTTGTAGCGTGCCAATACTCCTTCACCCATTTGCCGACGCAGATGTTTCGGGCCACGAAGTTGTTCTCAGGCGGAACGCCCTTGAAGGCGGCGCCTTCGATGGGGGGGCCGCCGGGCGGACCGTAATACTGGTCCAGCGTCTTGAGGGCAGAATAGCGCTCGCGGTAAAGCGCTGCTGGAGCTTCGGCGAGGCTGTGGCGCATGGTTTTATCCACCATGTCATGCCAGACGGGGGAATGGTCGAGACCGCGGCCGTCGAGTTCGACGGCATAGTTACAGTCCACGAAGATGTTGTTGACGACCTGGTGGTCACGGCCCCCGCCCAGGAATGCGGCACGTTGCACCTGGTAGAACAGGTTGCCGAAGATTTCGGTGCCGCTGACGCAGTCGTCCATATAAATACCCATCGAGCCCATCCCGACACCGCCGGTGTGATGAATGAAATTGTGGCGGATGCGGTTGCCACGGAAGGTGTAGTCGCGCCCGGTGTAGATGGCGCCGACGTCGCCGGTCTCGAGTGCGATGTGATGAATCTCATTGAACTCGACGAGGTGGTCGTTGCCGGTAAAGAGGATGGCGCAGTGCGGGTGGTCGTGGATGAGGTTGTGGGAGGCGCGCTGGCCGACGCCGCCGATCAACACTGCAGGGACGTAGCACTTGGACCAGCGGCCCTGGCGCGCAAAATGGCAGTTCTCGACGAAGTGCGCGCCGGCCTGAAGTGTCTGGCGATTGCCGCCCGCTAGTGAGACGCCGCCGTCGCCGGTATCGAAGATGTCGCAGCTTAGCACGCCGTGGCCAAACCCGCCTTCGATGGTGACGCCGTAGTTGCCGATGTTGCGGATGAGGCAGCCAGCGATGCGGTTGCTCGCACCGCCGTGGATCTCGACTGCGCTGCTGCGGGTCGCCTCGAGGGTCAAACCGCTAAAGGTAACGTGCGAAACATCGGTGAGCTTCAGCAAGGGTTCGGCCAGCAGGGAGAGCAGAGTTTCCGGTGTGGAAGCTTGAACCTTCTGTCTCGAGGGGGTGGCAGCATCCGGACGTTCTGCCATGCCTGGCGAAAGACCCGACGGTTCCCGAATAGGATCTGGCGGCCAGAAGTAAAGCAGGCCGGTCTTGCGGTCGAGGAACCACTCGCCGGGCTGGTCCAGCTCCTCCAGGAGGTTAAGGAAGCTGAACCGCTGCCCTTTCCGGAAACCATACTGCCCAAATGGAGTCACGGTTTTGATCAGGTGACGGTCGAAATCGATGGAATCCACACGCTCGTAGGAATTGGCCCAATCCCATGACCAGTAGCCGTGTACCCAAAGGTCGCCGATGTTCTTCCACTGTCGCGGGCGGTCACCGGTGTAAAGGAACCCTGCGTCCAATTTGCCCATCTGGCCGCCGTGTTCGTCCTTGGTGGCGCCGGCTTCCGGAACCCCGGCGATGCGTTCCCATTCACCCTCATTAGGCCAGCGGGCGAGGGTCATTGGCCTGCCGCCGAAGAACAGTTCGCAGTGAGCCGCGGTGAGAGGGCGGCCGAACCCGCGCGATGTCATGGTGCCGAAATCGGTCAGGCCAAGGGCAGCGAGGTTCATCTGGAGGATGTGCCCGCGAGCGGCCTCGGGAAGCCTCGCGAGCATCGCGGCATCCGTGACGGGCTCGAACGCAGTCAGCTTTCGTCCTCCGAGCAGCCGCACCCGCTCGCCTTTGAAGGCGCGCCAGATGATGGAGCCTTTCGGCGTGCCGGAGTCGGCGGTGGTGAGTTCGAGCGCACGGGTACGGAGGTAATCGCCACCGCGAAGCCAAATGGTGACTCCCCCGTCGGCCAGCCGACCGTGCTTTCGGAGCTCACGGACCTCGTCGCGGGCCCGTTCCAGCGTCGCGAACGGCTTGGCCCGCGTTCCGGAGTTGGTATCGCAGCCGCTGGTGGCGACGTAAAGTTGTGCCGCGAAGCCCGGGAGGGAGAGAAGGAACGTGACGCTCAGAATCAGCGAGCTGACCCATGCCGGCCATGTTGACTGTTTGTTCATATACTCAAGCGGATAGGTGAAGGCAACCGGGCAGCGTCGTTAAACCAGGCCATCCCAGTCATTGTCCTGCGGCCGCCAGCGCAGGATTTGTGATGGCAGGCTTCCCAACTCCCGGTGAAGACGCATCCTGTGCCGGGTTCACAGAGCTGCGCACCAAGGATGCCGAAACCTGGCGCCGAATCTTAAGGCATCACAGTTGTTTCAGGGCATTGTCCAGCGCGGCAATGAGCAGGTTCATGGTGGCTTCAGTCTCGTCGCCCATGTTGGAGATGCGGAAGGTAGTGCCCTTGATCTTACCGTAGCCGCCGTCGATGAGGAAGCCCTGGTCTTTCACCAACTTCTGCAGCTTCGGCACATCGACGACTCGTCCGCCGGTTCTGGCGCCGTTGTTAACGCATGTCAGCGTGATGGACTCGAAACCTTCTTCCGGGAAGAGCGTGAAGCCGTGTCTGGCCGCCCACTCGCGAATCAACTGGTTCGTGCGGCGGTGCCGCGCATAACGCGCGTCGAGGCCCTCGGCGAAAATATCCTGCAGCTTGGATTCCAGCGCATAGACATGCCCGATGCTCGGCGTGCTGGGGGTCATGCTCTGTTCCCCGTTCTTCTGGAACTCCACCAGATCGAAGTAGTAACCGCGGTCTTTCATGGTCGCGGCCTTCGCGAGGGCTGCCGGCGAACAGACGAAAATAGCCGTGCCGGGCGGCAGAGCGAACGCCTTCTGCGTGCCGGCGAGCAAAACGTCGATGCCCAACTCGTCAAACTTTAGTGGCATCGCGCTCATCGAACTGACCGAGTCCACGATGAACATGACATCGGGGTATTTCTTCTTGAGCGCCGCGATCTCTTGGATCGGACTCATCACGCCGGTTGACGTCTCATTGTGAATCACCGTCAGCGCATCGAATTGCCCGCTCGCGAGCTTCTTGTCCACCTCCGCAGCGCGAATCGGGGAGCCCCACGGCACTTGCAGGGCCTCGGCTTCCTTGGCACAGCGTTTCGACACGTCGAACCATTTATCCGAGAACGCGCCGCACATGCAGTTGAGGACTTTCTTGGAGACCAGGTTGCGAATGGCTCCCTCCATGACGCCCCAGGCGGAGGATGTGCTGATATAGACCAACTGTTTGGTATAAAGCAATTGTTGCAGTTGCGGCTGGATTTTCGCGTAGAGGTCTTTGAACCCCTGTCCGCGATGGCCAATCATCGGCGAACAGAAGGCGCGAAAGGTTTTCTCGCTGACCTCGACGGGTCCCGGAATGTGTAATTTAACGTGTCCCATAAAACGGGTTAAATGTTTGCTGAGTGACCCGCGAAACGCAAGGGCGATTTGTTCGGGCAAAATCGCAGGCAGGGCGGATTCAAGAAATCGTAGCCGCCGACGGCAGTCGGCGCTAACACTC
>JBAXTC010000790.1:0-3573 GCA_037130375.1 Verrucomicrobiota bacterium
TGCGTCTTGCCCGTGCCGTTCGCGCCTACGAAGACATTGATTCCCGGCACAAACTCCATTTCGAGATTGTTGAAGGCCGTGAATTTCTTTGCTTTTAGTGCTGTGAACATAAAATGATTGACGTTGTTGTTTTACTCCTCCGTTCCTCCCGTGATCGCCTTCACTTCGGCCAGCAGGTCGCCAAACTTGCCGTAGTTCACTTTCACGCCGTTGTCGAGGTCCAGGGCGATGCGCTGGTCGGCGTAGTGGCGGAGCTTTTCATCGAAGGCGGCGAGTTCAGTGCTTTGCTTCACCAGGTGTTCCTTCTCCTTCTCCAGCTTACGGCGGTGCGACGTGGACGTGGCGGCGGTGATGTCCCCGGCCAACTGCTCGATTCGATGGGACATTTTACCCTGGAGCGGGATCACGTATTCCGTCCGCATCCGGGCCAGCGTGCCCTCGTGGTAACGGTGCAAATAGACGAGGCACTGGAACGCCCTTTGTTTGCCGCTGGAAAAGAGCCAGTAGATGGGCCGTCGCTTGTAGGTTTGCAGGTGGTTCTTATAGAAGGCCGTGGCCAAGTAGCGGCGGATGGTGTCGCGGGGATGCTCGTCGCGGTTTGGACCGAGGCTGTCGGCGATGAACTTGAGGTTTTCCTCCAGGTGCTCGCGTGGCCAGGCTTTGGCGATGAACTCGCCGAACCGCTCCGTGGTGTCGTCGGGAAACCAGGCGAGTTCGGTGATGGGGATGATGCCATCCGCGTCAGCGGGGAAGGTGCGGTATTGGCCCGGATCAAAGCCATCGTTCCTGCTGGCGGCATAGACCAGCCAGGGCTCGTCCAGACTGTAACGGCCCATCATGCAGCCAACAGCATAAGAAATGAGTTCCGTAACTGAATCGTATCGGAACATTGTGTCGTAGTCAGATTCGGTCTTTCCTTGGCCGTAACGAAAGGCAGGATTTACCGTTAGTGCAACTGGGGTTTCAAGGGTTTCCACTGCGGTCTCGTTCTGCACACCATAGGCCGTAATCCACAGTTTGTTGTTATTGCCTTCCAATTCCTTCATCCTCATCACCTGAGCCCGACAATCCGCCTTCCAACGCTCGTAACTCCCACACAACAATTGGTCGTCTCCAGAACGCCACGGAAGCCCCTGGAAGTTCCACGACGTTTCAAATGAGTCCCAGTCCGCCTTCGCCAAGGCAACGCACTCCCGTACTATCGCAGTCACATCTCTTACGAGATCGTCATCCCAGCGACACATTGGCAGATACCCAGTGTTCGTGATTCTGTAATCGAGCGTCGGACTCAAGGCCCCTAGCAGATGGCCTGTGACTTGGCTGTTCAGGAATCCCAGAATCAGAAAGCAGTGATTTCCAGATGCAAAGACTGAAGGTGCTGTTGAATCATATGACAAACCTTGTGGGTAATACCTGATCGAAAAACTGCCCGAACTTACGCGGCTCCACGACAGGGATTCATGAAAGAAGAAGCTTTTACCTCTTACTGGAGCACCGTTGTATGTGAGAGGCAGATTGTGGAAGGCATGAATATCGCGTCCGTTATCTTCCCAGTTCAAGACGAACTCCAGGTTTCCAAACCAACGTCTAAATGTTCCGCCTTTCTTATGTGGCACCCAACGTTTCTTTGACGTGCCGGAAGGCCCGACCTGGAAATCAATTCGCGCAAAGGAGACCTCGTACCACTTTCGCAGGAAACGGTCATTGTCACCTGTGTTTATCCCTTCTCTGATAGAGCATATGTCAGCCAGGGAACGACCAGCACGGAAGCATTTCCTGACCTGCTCACTGATCCAATAAGCAATGGGGTATCCCGGAATCTTCTTAAAGTCGGCAGGTATTGCAGTATAGAACCATCCGCATTTGAGATTGCGAATGGCCTCCAGGGTTCTTGGTGCCTGAACCTCAGACCCCCTGAAATCAGAAAGCCGAACGAAACAGCCGACGTGCCCTTTGCAGGGAGTGTTGAGGAACGTAAATGTGCAAATTGGGACTGTAGCTTCTGCGAAGCCCGAATACTCAAGCTGGATCAAAGTAGTAAGCGTTGCCTGGTTCAGAAGCGTTTTTCGCAATTCTTCGTAGGACGAAATGAACATCCAGACAAAGGGCGACATAAAACCGAGAAGACCTTGATCAGTCGCAAAGTGACTGTTGCGAATTATGAAGGCGGAGAATAGGTCTTTCTCAAATCCAGCATAGGCGTTTGCCAGGAAAGCCTTGAGATGAGGATTTAAGTATTTGTTCCCCATGTATGGTGGATTTGTTACGACAGCAATGTATGTCTTTGCCAATACTTCCGCCTGCTTTACAAGCGGCAGCAGGAGCGACCCGACGCGGTGTTCCCAAAGCTGGCCCGTGGCAATCATCGCCTCAATGTGCTGACGGGCAGTTGGTAGTTGTGCCGCCACGTTGGGCGGGACTCGAATGAGGGAGCCGAAGGTCTTGCCGTGCTCGAACAGCTTAATAAGTTCACGGAGGCACGGTTCCACTGCCGTTAATGGACTGCCCTTCGCGGGCTTACTCAGCGTAAACTGCTTCTGCGTGTCAGGGAAAAGATCGCTATCGGTAAAAGGCAGTTCGCCTGCGGCTACAGCGGCACCCGTATCGGGTGTCAGGAGGCTGTCCAAGCCCTTGCTTTCCTGGATGGCGACGACATTGGGCTGGATGCGGTCGGCGAAGATGCGGCGGTCGTCGGCTCGCGCCTTCATCAACAGGGCGAAGGCGGCGAGCTGGGCGGCACGGTCGTCGATCTCCAGGCCGAACAGGTTCTTTTCGAGGATGAGCCGGGGGATGTCTTTGCTGCGGTAGCCACGCTCCTGGTAGATGGCTTTGAACAGGTCGTAGGCTTCGACTAAGATGTGGCCTGAGCCGCTGGCGGGATCGAGCAGCGTAAGCTTTTCGGGATCGAGGCTCTTGGGCGTGATGGCGGCGAGTTGCGCCTTCACTTCCTCGGTCTGCTCGGCTGGCTCGATGTAATACTCCATCTGCTGGCGAAGCGGGGAGTCGGGATATGTGGCCAGCCACTGCCGACCGAGCGTGTTTTGGACGAGGTATTTGACGATCCAGTTGGGCGTGAACAGTTGCGTGGCAGCGGGGATGTCCTCGCTCTTGACCACCTTGCCGATGACCTCGTCCTTCTTGTCCGAGATATAGAACTGGTAGAGCCAGCCGATGATTTCGACCTTCTGCCAGTCGGCTTCGTCGAGTTCGTTGACGAGCTTGCGGATGATAGAGTCAGAGTGGAGGAGGTTGTCGGGCAGCAGGAGTTCGGTCTCGTCGGCGATCTTCTCGAACAGGAACGGCATGGCCTCGTGGAGCGCGTTGCACTGGGCGACGAGTAGCAGACGGTAAAGCTCGGCCTCCCGCGAGCCGTCGAGCTTGAGATTGATGACCTGCTGCGCGTCCAGCCCCGGCAACGTGACGTGTTCGGCGTGTTCGAGGATTTCGGGCGTGGGCTTGCCTTCAGGATGGCTGAGGACTCGGTAGCCGTGGTCGAGGTAGCCGTGCAGCTCCATGTAGCGGAGGGCGACGAAGCGGTTGAACCAGGTGTAGGCCATCGCCTCCATGACCTGG
>JBAXTC010000791.1:0-3573 GCA_037130375.1 Verrucomicrobiota bacterium
CACGCATCACGCTTCAGGTCTCGCGTATCACTACATCTTTTTCACGCATCACGCACCACGCTTCAGGTCTCGCGTATCACTACATCTTTTTCACGCATCACGCATCACGCATCACGCATCACGCATCAGGTCTCACGCATCAGGTCTCACGCATCAGGTCTCACGCATCAGGTCTCACGCATCACGCAGCTTGCGCTACCAGATGATGGTAGGATACGCTGCAATGTCAAAATCCTTATACGTATGAAAACCGCTTACGAACTTGCCATGGAACGGCTGGCCAAAGCCGCTCCGGCCGTCAAACTTACCGCCGAGCAGAAGGCGGAGATCGCCGAATTGGAATCAAAATGCGTGGCCAAAGTCGCCGAACGCGAGCTTTTCCTGCAGCGGGAAATCGCAAGCGCGGTTGAGCGAGGCGATGCCGAGGTGATGGGACAATTGGAAAAGCAACTGGTCAACGACCGCAGAGCACTGCGGGCGGGTTGCGAGGAAAAGAAGGAGAAAGTGCGTCACGGCTCGAGTGAGAAGTGAGTCAAGCGAGAGCGGGAAAATCATGTATCAGCGGTCTTTGCCTGGCGGGCGGCTGATTCTCTGAACGCGTTCATGATTATTTCATGGTCGGCGACATGGAATCTGCTAGATTAAGGGCCGACGCGCATGACCTTTTACGATAAACTCAAATTCGACGCCAACGGCCTGATACCGGCCATCGTGCAGGAACAGAAAACCGGCCGGGTGCTGATGATGGCGTGGATGAACCGCGCCTCGCTCGAAATGACGATTGCGACCGGCAAGACCCACTTTTGGAGCCGGTCGCGCCAGAAGTATTGGATGAAAGGCGAATCGAGCGGTCACACTCAAACCGTTAAAGACCTCGCCTTCGATTGCGATGGCGACACCCTTCTGGTACAGGTGGAGCAGACCGGCGCGGCCTGCCACGAAGGCTATCAGTCCTGTTTCTTCCGGTCGGTCCAGGAGGGTGGCGCTGCGTTCAAAATCACCGAACCGCAGCTCGAAACGCCTGAACAGATTTACGGAAAGCAGTAATGGAGGAATTCGTCCAGTTTGCCAGCCGCACCTATGGCTTGATGTTCGTGCTGCTGTTGGTCTCGCGCGGCATGGATTTTTTCAGCACTTGGGTGGCCACGCCCAACATGGTTTTGGAAGGAAACCCGATTGCCAAGAAGCTCGGCTGTAGATGGGGCATTCCCATCAACGTGGCGATGTGCTTCGGTTTCGCTTTTTGGCCATTGCCCGCCATTGTCATCAGCACTTCCAGCGTGCTGGTGGCCGCGCGCAATTTCCAATCGGCCTGGCTCATGAGATCGCTCGGCGAGCAACTTTACCGAGATTGGCACATCCAGCGCGTACAGGAAACCAGCGTGACACTTTACCTGTTCTGTCTGTTTGCTCAAACGGCTTTGACGGCCGGGGTTGGCGGGGCGGTGATGTATTTCAGCGATGGGCGGCTTGTGCCTCTGGCCATTGGTTTGGGTATTGTCGCTTACGCTCTGGCAGTCGCCTTCTATACGCTTTTAGGCGTATGGCGATTGCGTCGATCCACCCTGAATAGTGAGCGGCGCTCCCAACGGATATTGTCTGCGGAGTTCACTCCCGCCCCACCGGTCAGAAACGCGAGAACCTTCCAGGTTCGTGCGACTGAGGACGCACGCCTCCAGGAAAAGTAATGGCGAGTGGCCGATAAATCACATGTATTCACCCACCCTCGACGAATTCCTTAAGTTGGCCGGCAAAGGCAATCTGGTTCCCGTCACCCGCCGGCTGTTAGCCGATATCGAGACGCCGCTCTCAGCCTATCGCAAGATCCGTGGGCCGGGGGAATCGTTTCTGTTTGAATCGGTCGAGGGCGGCGAACACCTCGGCCGCTATTCTTTCGTTGGGTGCAATCCGCGCGCGATTGTTAGACAGATAGGTTCCAAGGTTGAAGTGCTCGAAAATGGCAAAGTTCTCGAGACTTTCAGGGTTCAGGCTGGAGGGAGAAGCGGCGGCCCCCAGGAAGCAGCCGGTTCAAGCCAGGAATCCCGGCACAGGGCGGACTCCGGTCAAGGGCGCACGGACCCGCCTTGCGTATGTGACGGACTGGAAGTGGTCCAGCGCGTCATGGGGAGGTATCGCGCGGTCTCCGTGCCTGGTTTGCCTCGTTTCACGGGCGGAGCGGTCGGTTTCATCGGTTACGAATTCATTCACGATGTCGAGCCGGTCGTGCCCCGTCCGCCAAAGGACGATTTGCAGACCCCGGTTATTTACTTCCTTATTGCCGATCAGCTTCTCATCTTCGATCGCGTTGCGCAGACGATTACTGTTTTGGTCAACGCGGTTCTCGAGGATGCCGACAGCCCTGCCGAGGCCTATGAAAACGCCGTCAGCGAGATTGACCGCTTGATCGCATTACTCGAACAACCAACTGAACATCGGCCTGTCACGGTGCCCGAAGAAGTGCCGCCGGTGCCCTTCGAGTCCAATCTGCCGCAGGAAAAGTTCTTCGCCAACGTTCTGAAGGCCAAGCAGTACATCACATCGGGCGACATCATCCAGGTGGTCGGCTCGCAGCGTTTCTCCACCCAGGTCAAAGCTTCTCCGCTGGACATTTACCGCGCCGCCCGGTCTGTCAATCCGTCTCCCTACATGTTTCTGCTCGAACTGAACGGTTTCTCTCTTGTGGGGGCCTCGCCAGAGATACACGTGCGTTACGAAGATCACCGGGTGGAGATCCGCCCTATCGCCGGCACCCGGCGCCGGGGCAGCACCCTGGAGGAGGACAGCCTCTTGGAGCAGGAATTGCTTGCCGATCCCAAAGAGCGGGCAGAACACGTCATGCTCGTGGACCTGGCCCGCAACGATCTAGGCCGCGTGTGCGATTTCGGCACCGTCCAGGTGAAGGACTTGATGATTATCGAGCGATATAGCCATGTGATGCATATCGTATCGCAAGTTGAAGGCCGCCTTTCGGCGGATAAAACGCCCTATGACTTGATGCGCGCCACCTTTCCGGCTGGCACTCTCAGCGGGGCGCCAAAGATTCGTGCGATGCAAATCATCTCCGAACTGGAGCAAACCTCGCGTGGCCCCTACGGCGGTTGCGTGGGGTATTTCTCCTTTAACGGCAATCTCGATTGCTGCATCACCATCCGCACCGCCCTCATCAAGAACGGACGGGCTTATGTCCAGGCTGGTGGCGGCTGGGTGAACGATTCCACGCCCGAGGGCGAATACCAGGAGACCATCAACAAAGCCAAAGCAATGTTGAAAGCGGTGGCCTTCGCGGAAAGCTTTACCGGTCACTCTTGATTTGACCCGCCTCCCCCCCGGTGCGGGAGGATGTTTCCAGCCAAAGTACAAACTGGTCTCGGTTCCTCACACAGGAACCTGGGTTCGATTTCGATCTGCACGGGCCAGCCGTGGTAAACGGTCTCGATGCGCGCCGGCGAAGCAGCCGACGCCTCATCGCCCTCGGTCTGACGCGGTCCCTTGGCCCTTTTATTTCGCGGGAGCGCGGTCGAGAATGGGGCGCCTACGCCGGAAAGATCATGTTAGCGCCGACTGCCGTCGGCG
>JBAXTC010000792.1:0-3567 GCA_037130375.1 Verrucomicrobiota bacterium
TTTGCCGCCAGTGGTCCACAGGCGGGATTTCTCCCCGACATAGCAGTTCATCGAGAGGCTGCGCACCCGTGGCATTTTGTTGCCATAGACCAGGGTCACAGATTTGTCTGCCGGACACTTGAAAGCAGGAGCGCTTTTCCCAACATAGACTCCCAGATAGGCGCCGTAAGGGTATTTATCGTGGTTGATCAGGAGCCCGACGTTCGTGTTGTCCAAGCTGCCGGTGAAATCCAGCCAACCGCCGGCCCATGCTTCGTCCCCCAGCCCCTTCCCCACGTTGCCGCCATCCCGGTTGTAAACCAGCCGGCCATTGTTGTCATCCGTGTACAGAATCCACGCCAACGCCATTTGTTTGGTGTTGTTCATGCAGTAAATCCCCTGGGATTTCATCTTGGCCCGGGTGAGAGCGGGCAACAGGAGCGCCGCCAAAATGGCGATAATGGCGATGACCACCAGCAGTTCGATCAAGGTAAAGGCGGCGGGACCGGAAAGACGAACGGTCTTTCCTGACACTGAATTCTTAGTTTTCATGGAATTGAAAATCGGAGTTTGGTTGCGATTGAACAACGTATCATGTAATGCGGTTGAAGAGTTTCCTGGAGACTTGGCGCAAGTATCCTTTTCCAAGAGGCTCGCACCAAGTTCGGAGGTCACGGATTGGTTGAAGAACGACATGTTTTAATAAGTGGGGGCCGGGCCAAGGGCCGGAAGACCGCCCTTAAGCCCGGCCCAATAGTCTCATCTATGGAGATGTCACCTTGTAATACTGCTGGCTTCCCGTCGCAGGGTCGCTCACCGATTTCACCGTGCCGTCACCGGGGACGGTCGTCAGAAGCGTCCAATTTCCGCTGGTCAAACTGGTGTTGTAAAAGACCCGATAACTCGCGCCAGCCTGAGTTGGGAAGGAAATGACGATATTGCTCCCCGACTTGGCTGCCGAGAGCCTGATACCCTGGGCGGCTACGAGCATGAAGTAGTTCGCATTAGCGTTGCCGCCGGAGGTAACCCGCAGTGTGTTGGTCCCCTCAACGGTCACAATCACCGGTGCGACCAGACCTGAATCCGTTAGCGGAACCCATGCCCAATTTTGCCATCCGTTCGGATTAGCTTTCCACGTGCCGAGTCTTTGGGTGGTCTGATTGGTGCTACCCCAGCCGCTCGTGACCTTGTCCAAATATGCGGTCAGACTATAACCGGCGAGTCGTCCGTAAACGAGGTATTTCCCCGCCGGATAATTGCGAGTGTAGTTGCCCCAATCTCCCGAGTTGAAGTTCCCAACGTCGTAATCGGTGCCGACCGCGAATCCCGGAAGCGGAACGTCCGCCGTAACTTCAGTGGCCAGTGCATCTGGCCCACGGTAGGGAAAGGCTCCTCCGCCCGTGGCTGAGTGGTAGTAGTCACAGTTGATAATGTTATTGTTCTGTCCAATGTAACCATTCGGCAACAAGCCATTGTTCACGGTATCCCACTGCCCTCCGTCATGGTCGAAATCTTGAATCTTGACGTAAAAGTTATCCGTGCTCATCGTATCGAATTGGACCGTGCGGGTGACTCCCGATCCAGCCGTATTGGTTACGGCAATCACGACGGTGTAGCTGGGGTTGTTGGCCGCCAGCAACGCGCAACTGACGTTCTTGGTGTTGGCACTGCCGGAAATCGCCAGGCTCGATGTCACATCGGCGCCATTCAAGAAAAGATGGATGCCGCTGGCATTGATCCCCGAGGCGGAATCCGCCGTGAAACTGAACGTGTTGCCCGACGCGAACCTCGTGCCATTCGCAGGAGAAATATTGCTGAGGAATGGCAGGCCCGTCTGTGCAGGCACCAGCATGAAGAAATTCTGGTTTTCGCCGCCGCTCGTGAGGGTTGTCCGCAAAATGCGATGTCCGTTGAAGGGAAACGGCAGCAGGTTCCCGTTCGTATCCACCAAGGGGACATACTGATACGCGCCCCAGTCACTGCCAGAGAAGGCAAAGATCCCCAGGTTGTTCGTAACTCCAGGAGTCGTCACATCATCTAAGCTGAGCGTCGTGGCTCCAGAACCGCCGGCAAGCCGGGCATAAATGTTGAAAGTTCCAGTCGGGTAATCCCGCGTATAATTTAACCAGTCGTTAACGGCAATATAGCCCACAGTGTAGTCGATGATTGCCGGATTGGTCACTTGGGCATCGAGGAAGTTCTGGCGCGCATAGTCTCCCGACGCACCCGTCCCGGTGGGGTCACCCGAGCGGTAAACATGCCCGCCGCTGGTACCAACTTTGCCGTAATCAACATTCGACACACCCACCGTCCCAAAATAGCTCTCTGATTGAGGAGTGGAGGAAAGAATCGGGTGATTCAAATAATGCCCGCTCGTGAAGTCATAATCTTCAGCCTCCCATAAGTAAGACGGGTGTATCGTATCGAAATTCATCGTCGTGCTGGCCGTCAATCCAACCGCGTCCGTCACGAAAATCGAGGCCGTATAAGGGAACGTATTGGGCGTTAGACCTGTGTAAAGCACGCTCTTGCTGGAAGCTGTTCCAGTGATCGTCAGGCTGCCCGAGACATCGGTTCCGTTAACAACCAGTTGGATGCCACTATTGTTAATCGGTGTAGAACTGGGCGATGTCACGTTGAAGCTGATGTGATTGCTGGCCTGGAGCATGTTGCCCGGGTAAACACTGCTGATAGCGGGTGGAACCGGCCCGGAAACCTGATTCAAAGTTGCGTCGTCCAAAAATGTGGAACCTCCACCCCATAGAACCTGGGAGAGGTTATGTTGGTAGCGCGCGTATGTCGTGCCGGCCGGCGCCACCAGTTGATTTGTCGTGCCGATTATGCCGTAAGGAGGGCTTGTCTCGCAAACGTTCGTCACCGGCAGATCATACCAAATGTCCGGAGAATAATTCGTCACATTAAATGATTCAGACTTGTACAGCGCGAGTATATTGTTGCCGGCGTCACGGAACGAAACTTCAATCCAGGCGAGGTTGGCTCCATCACCACTCCACACATTGTCGGTGGACAAAGTATAGACCCACCCATCGGCCTGAAAAACGGCCGTCGGCAGACAAGGTTTGTCCTGCCACAGAGCTTGAATATTTGGACTGCCATTAAACGCCCCCCAGACCTTGTAGTAGTTGTTTCCGGAGTGCGCCACAGGAGGGTTGATCTCGATCCAGCAGTTGCCGCCGTTGGCGGTCCAGCCAGCCGTGCCGCTGGAGCCGCTGTGCCCGCCGTCCGCCTCAAATCCTGGGTTGACCAGGATGTTGCCTGCCTGCGCCGCAAGACTGGCAAACATGAAGCCTGCCAGCAATGTGCTGCATAAAGGAGATGTAATTCTTCGGCGTCCAGTAAGTTGAGCCGAGCGCAAGGGTTTGGGGTTGTTGGGATAGTTCGTTTTCATGGTGTTATTACTTGTTGCATATTTGCTAAGTTAGCCGAGCACTTTTCACGGCATCATATAATTATTGACATTAATCACTTCGGTATGTAATACTTTTACACGAGGATACCGAATACGTCAACAGATATTTTACACTGTTCCAGAGAACTCATGATAAGCCGTTGTGTCAGCGGTCGCCA
>JBAXTC010000793.1:0-3567 GCA_037130375.1 Verrucomicrobiota bacterium
CCTCGCGCCCGAACACTTACTGGGTGGGCATGTCTCACGGCAGTTGCGCTACGCGGAAGAACTGTGCGCGTTGCGCCTGAGTCTCAGCTGCGAAGCAGGAGCAGGAAGAGCATTCCCACCGCGAGCAGTGCGGCTGAGGACGGCTCCGGCACAGCGCCAGCGAGGATGGAAGTGTTGGGCCTGGTCTCGTAGGCCCAATCGCTGATCTGCCCCCAATTGCCCCCGAAGTTCTGAATGTGTATCCAGCCGTAATAGAGGCTTCCTGCCACATCCAGCCTCATCCCAGCGAAGGCATCTGTGAAGCCCTGGAAGTAGCCGATGGAGCCAATATCTGCGGCGGATACTATGGTCGGGGGGGCATTACCGTCCCTCCCCCACCACACGAAAACAGGGTCGAGCGAGGAGGAGATCGGCACGCCTTGGTTGAACGCATAAATGAGCGCTCCCAGATCTCCGGGCGGCTCGGGGACGGAAATGATGGCGTTGTTGTTCAGCGGACTTAGGTCGATGTCTCTGCCGTTCCACGTGAAGATGTTGAAGTCGGCGATGCTGTCGCCGTTCAGGTCAATGTCTTGGCTGAACGGATAGTCGCTGTAAGGGATGGGTTGCGGGGGCACGACGTGGACGATGGTGCCCTGTGCCGACGCTCGCCCCGTGACGAGGCAGGTCCCGGCGGCAAGCACTGCGAGCGCGACGCCCGTGCCTCGCGCCCGAACACTTACTGGGTGGGCATGTCTCACGGCAGTTGCGCTACGCGAAAGAACTGTGCGGTGTTGGCTTGGCTGAACGGAAACAGGGTCACAAGCGCTTCCGCACTAAGCAAAACGCCGCGCCGGAGACGAGCAGCAGAGAAAGCGTGCTCGGCTCCGGCACTTGGCCTGCGAGAATTGGCGTGTTCGGGATGGTCTCGTAGGCCCAATCGCTGATTTGCCCCCAGTTGGAGCCGCCGAAGTTCTGAATGTGTACCCAGCCGTAGTAAAGCGCTTCGCCTACGTCCAGTCGGATTCCGGCATAGGTGGGGTCGGTACGGTAGGCAAAATAGCCGAGCGCCCCGAGATCGGTAGCGGACACGATGCCTGGGGGGCCGTTGCCGTCACTGCCCCACCAGACCAGAACCGGGTCGAGTGAGGATGAGATGGGCGCGCCTTGGCTGAATGCGTAGATGAAAGCTCCTAGATCCCCGGGCGGCTCCGGGACGGCGATAATGGCATTGTTGTTGAGCGGAGTGAGGTTGATGTCCTGGCCGCCTGACAATGTAAAGTCGGCAACACCATCGCCGTTGAAGTCTATGCTGGTGCTGCCCAAGGCGTCGCTGTAAGGAATCGGTTGGCTCGGGTTGACGAAGACTATCGTCCCCTGAGCCATGAGGTTACATGGAGCAACGATCAGGATGAGCGCGAGGGTTGTGCCTCGCGCCCAGGCGCTTAGTCGAGAAGCGGCGTTCACGGGAGTTGCGCGACTCTGAAGAATTGCGCGGTGCTGGCTTGGCTGAACGGAACCAAAGTCACAACGTTGGTAAGGCGAGCGCTGATGATGCCGTCCACGCTGAACCAGTTGGTGCTCGTCAAGTTGGTCTTTGATTGCAACTGGTATTGCGCGCCGACGACGGCAGGCCAGCCGATGGCGAGGGTGTTCGTTGCCGTTTTGGCCATCTGATTGATCACGAGCGGTGGGGTCGCTTGGGGCACGTTTCCGCTGATGAGGATTGAAGCCCATTGCGTGGTGTTGCTCTGCAAGTTGCTTTTGTGAGTTACTCGCACAAGATACGTCGCGTTGGTCGGGTGAGCAACATAGACCTGCTCGACGTTGTTGCGGTTGTCATCGCCCGTTGTGGCGGCTGCGGACCGGGCCGCTGAGATCTGGTTCGTGAGGTCCGGGTTCAGAACCCAAGGCAGGTTGGTTGAGCCGCTTGGGGAAATGACGCGCAAGTCCAAATCGTTCACGAGCTTGGGTGTGGGATTATCCAGGTTCGTAACGTTATTTGGCGTTCCCGCCGGATCGGTCCAGCAGATCGTAATCTTGAGTGGACTGGTGCCGGCGGAAGCAACGACGGGGAATTGAATTGTCGAGTTGTTGGTGAGCAGCACTTCCTTGATCTGATTTTTCAGTCCGTTTGTGGCATCCTGTTTAATGACGGTTGCGGCAGTGCGGGTGTTCATCACTCCCCATCCGAAGCGATAGCTGGGGCCCGCGTTGGTCGTTGCGGAGTCCGCCGTGTGGATGGCCAGGCCCTTCAGGGTCGAGGCGAGCGGTTCGCTGCTGTTCGGATGAAGCTGTTTGTAGAACTGGGATAGCAGTCCGACGGAGCCGGCTATCCCCGGCGCAGCAAAGCTCGTTCCGCCGGGCCATTGGACATACTCCGTGTCGCTGCCTGCGCCAGGTGTGATGTCGTTAATGCCGTCTGCCACCACGTCCGGTTTGATGCGCCCGTCATCAGTCGGACCACAAGAACTGAACGGCGCAAGCACGACGTTTGTTGGCCCGGCGTATCCACTCGTCAGTGGGTAGATCGCGCCAACTGTAAGGACGTTCTTCGCACAGCCCTGCTGCGACATTGTGTCGTAGCCGCCCTGGTCGCCGTCGGGTGGCCGGTACGCGGTCGTAGCACCCGTGCGTTCAACATGATTCGTTGGCTGAACCGGCGGCGCCTCGCCTTGGTCATTACCCGCAGCCCACACCTGCAAGTAGGTCGGGGCACCTTGGACCAGGTTGTCATAGTTCGAGGCGTTCGTCGTATAGTTGCCGAACGCCGGGTCTTGCGTGGCGCTGACGCTCGGGTAGCCATACCAATACCAAGTGGCGCCATCATAATACCACCCGGCAATCCAACCGTAAGACTGGTTCGATAACCGCATGTGATTCGTTCCAACGGCTCCAGTCATCTCACCAAGATCGATTTTGAAGTCCCTCGCTTGAACCTGGGCCGCGTAGGCCATGCCCTTCGCCAGCGGTCCTAAGAGGTTTGTGCCGCTGTAGAGGTTGACCCCAACCGCAGCAAGAATTCCGCAAACGGCGGTGGAGTGGTAGGAGTTGGTGGTGTTCCCGTCCAGTTCGGTAACGCGTGGGTTGAGCTCGGCTGGTGTCATCTACGACATAGGTTCCTTGTTCCACCTCCACTACGCTCAGTTCAGGATGGGGGTTAAACGGCAGAGGGGGCAGGTCGGGGTCTTTCGCGGAGTAGAAATTCCCGACCGTTGGCGGCGAGTTGGTCTGCGCGGGCAGGCTGGTGCTCAGGCTGAACGCCAGCGCGGTTCCTACAACCGCCCGGCCGATGATGGATTTCATTCGTCTCAGGGTCTTCTTTCTTCTGTTGATTGTTTGTTGCTCACTGTTCTCGCAGCGTTTGTGCTGCGAGGGCGCGGGCCACCTCCGCCAGCCCTGAAAAAGAAAGGCGCGTCACTGACGCACTTTCTCTGGGGCCACGGCCAAGCGGCCTCTCAAGAAGCACGCCAAGACGTGCGATTTGCTCGCGCGTCGAGGCGGGCTCTTGAGGAAAAACATTTGGCCGTGTTTCAGAGAAGCCCGAGTCCTCGCACCGCAAAGACTCACACCAAAAGCACTGCGCTC
>JBAXTC010000794.1:0-3565 GCA_037130375.1 Verrucomicrobiota bacterium
GCCAATCATGTCCACGCGCTCGTGACACCGCTGGGCGAACATCTCCTGTCCGAGATTTTACATTCCTGGAAATCTTTTACGGCCAATAAAATTAACGAGGCACGAAAGAAGTCGGGCGCGTTCTGGCAGAAGGAAAGTTTTGACCATATCGTGCGCAGTCCGGCGTCGCTGGCGAAGTTTCGGGAGTATATTTTGTCTCACAACAAAGTTCAAATCCTGGAAGGCTCTGCCACACCCAGTGTGGTTGCGGCTTCCAGCCGCAGTTCTTCTCTTGTAGCCGCTTTAAGCCGCAGTCAGCCAGAGGAGGAGCGGCTGGAAGCCGCTGCCACTATGAGACTCCGCGCCGGCATGGAGAGGCTTTATCGGCTGTTCCAAAAAGCGCCGGTGCTGGGCAGCCTCATCAACCCGCGCGCCGACGAGGGCGATTTGCTGGTGGGCGCGTTCCATGAACTCCAGCCGCTGCTGGAAAAGGCGCTGGCGCAGGAAACCAAGGACGACTCCGCGCGTGAAATGGCCGTGACCGCGCGTGGCCTGGCCAAGGCGGCGGAAATCCTCGCAGGACAGTTCACGCTCGTTGCCACCAACGTGCCTTACCTGCTGGCAAGAAAGCAGTGTCAGACCCTCAAGGAATGGTGTGACCGCTATCACGCCGAGGCGAAAGCCGACCTGGCTACGGCTTTCGTTCAGCGCGGACTCGCCTTCTCCGCTACCGGCGGTTCTGTCGCTCTCGTCACTCCACAAAACTGGCTCTACCTCGGCTCTTCCAAGAAACTCCGCGAAGCTCTCCTGAAGGACGCCACATGGAATTTGGTCGCCAGGCTTGGCCCTGGAGCTTTTGAGACTATTGGCGGCGAGGTCGTTAACGTCGCCCTTCTAGCCATCACCGGCCAGCTTCCAACGGTTGTCGATCAATTGGTCGGCCTCGACGCTGCGGAGGAAGAATCTCCTGTGGGAAAAGGTGCGGCGCTCCGCGAGAAGCCGCTCATTATCATCCCACAGCATGCGCAACTGGAGAATCCGGATGCCCGAATTCTGGTTGGGGAAGGTTCATCGCTGCCACTACTCGAAAAGTATTCAATCGCGTTGAACGGGATGCATGGCGGCGATGCCCAACGGTTTCGATTTTTCTTTTGGGAGGTTGACGACTGGCAGATGTGGACTCCGTTTCAGGGAACTTGCGAGTCCACGATGCCCTATTCGGGGAGGGAGCATGTTTTTTTCTGGCCGGAAGCTGGCAAAATCCATCACGAGAACCCTCAAGCGTTCGTGAAAGGCTATGCTGCTTGGGGTAAACGGGGAGTAGTCGTAAACATGATGGGGCAACTCCCTGCCAGCCTCTACTCTGGAGAGAAATTTGATATTAGCTGCACCCCAATCGTTCCGCATGACAGTGACCATCTTCCTGCAATCTGGGCATTTTGTAGCTCGCTCGATTTTAGTTCCTCTGTCCGTCAAATTGACCAGTCATTGAAGGTGACCAATGCGACTTTGGTCAAAATCCCCTTCGACCTTGCTCGCTGGCAGAAGGTGGCGGCGGAGAAATATCCGCACGGATTGCCGAAGCCGTTTTCCAGCGACCCGACGCAATGGTTGTTCAACGGGCATCCGAAGCAGCAGGCCGGGCCGGAATTTCAAACCACGGAACACACGGAATACACGGAAAGGAAAGACAAGGCATCTTCTCCGTCCCCTTCCTTGTGTTCCGTGTATTCCGTGGTTCATTCCACTTCCCTACAAGTGGCCGTGGCGCGGTTGGTCGGCTACCGTTGGCCGCGCCAGACCGGTTCAAGTTTTCCCGATTGCCCGGCGCTCGGCCCGGATGGTCTGGAAAAGCACGGGGACCACGACGGCGTGGTCTGCTTCAGCCAGGCGCGAGACGAAGCGCCGGCGGCAACGCGGTTGCGGGCGCTGCTGGCAGACGCTTACGGCAGTGAATGGAGTCATGCAATGGAGCGCAAGCTCATCGCGGCGACCGGTTCAAAGGCGGACTCGCTGGAAGAATGGCTGGTGAATGATTTCTTCGAGCAGCATTGCGACATCTTCCACAACCGCCCGTTCGTCTGGCATCTATGGGACGGGCGCAAGGACGGGTTCAACGTGCTGGTGAATTATCATCGGCTCGCGGCGAAGTCAGAGGTCAGAAGTCAGAAGTCAGAGGGAAAGACGGCGACACATTACCCCGGCCCTCTCCCCGACCGAGGCGGAGAGGGAGAAAGTCATGCCGGGCTACGGACTTTGGAGAGCCTGACGTATGCGTATCTGGGCGACTGGATTGGGCGGCAGCGGGATGCGGTGAAGCGCGATGAAGCCGGGGCGGAAGATCGGCTGGCGGCGGCGCTGGAACTGCAGGGAGAGTTGAAGAACATCATCGCGGGCGAGCCGCCTTATGATCTCTTTATCCGGTGGAAGGCGCTGCATGAGCAGTCGATTGGGTGGGAGCCTGACATCAATGATGGGGTTCGGCTGAATTGCCGGCCGTTTGTGGCGGCGACGTTGTCGCGCGGGAAGAAGGGGGCGGGATTGTTCCGGGCGAAGTTCAACGTGAAGTGGGAGAAGGATCGGGGCAAAGAGCCGATGCGCCCGGAAGCGGATTTCCCGTGGTTTTGGAAGTGGGATGAGCGGACGGTGGATTTCGGCGGCAGCGGCGAGTTCGATGGCAACCGGTGGAACGATTGTCATTACACGACGGCGTTCAAGCGCGCCGCACGGGAGAGGAAGAAATGATTAACCACGGATTACACGGATTACGCGGATGGGGAAGGATGAGCCGCGAAAAGACGCAAAGGGCGCACAAGATTGCACCATCGGTGGGCTTTCAGATTGTGCACGCGCCGAGTGCACAATCGGCTGGTACTCGGATTTTCCACGCAGTGCGTGGACAATTGAGGGGCCTTCGGATTGTGCCATCACTGCTGACACAATTTGCCGGAAACCGAATTGTCGTGACGGTGTCGCGACAATTCATTGTGAGAAATGACTTTGAATGAAACGAAAACTGGCCTTGGTGAGAAGTTCGTCAGTCGCGCCGGTCCAACCCGGCTCGAAGGGATTGTTGGCGGAGGTGCGGGAGATGATTTTGTCGGCCCGCCAATCCATCGCTACGACGGCGAACGCGGCGTTGACGATGCTGCACTGGCAGATCGGCAACCGGATTCGGAAAGACATCCTGCGGGAGAAGCGGGCTGAGTATGGCGAACAGATTCTTTCGACGCTGTCGAAAGAATTGGAGGCGGAGTTCGGGCGCGGTTTTGGACGGAGAAACCTGTTCAACATGGTTCGCTTTGCCGAGGTATTCCCGGACATCAAGATTGTGCAATCACTGATTGCACAATTGGGCTGGACGCATTTTCTGCACATCATCCGGCTGGACGACCCGTTGAAACGCGACTTTTACGCGGAGATATGCCGCATCGATCGGTGGAGCACGCGGATGTTGGAAAAGAAAATTGGCGGGATGCTGTTTGAGAGAACGGCGTTGTCGCGCAAGCCGGAAAAGTTGGCGGCGATGGAACTGAAGAAACTGCGCGAGGAGGATAAGCTGACGCCCGACCTGGTGTTCCGTGAT
>JBAXTC010000795.1:0-3560 GCA_037130375.1 Verrucomicrobiota bacterium
GTGATGCGTGATGCGTGATGCGTGATGCGTGATGCGTGATGCGTGATGCGTGATAGTTCAAGCCTGTTGGAGTTTATTTCACGCTTCACGCTTCACGCATCACGTTTCCCGTTTCACCTACCATTCCTTTCAGTTGCGCCGTAACCCTCCAGAATGCGCGCGCCGAATTTGCGCATCCAGAGGGTGGCGGTGGCGGCTCCGCCGCTGGTCAGGTTGAAGGCATGATCCATGCCGACGAATTCGGGTTGTGCGGGGTTGGGAATCACTCGAGGACTTGGAAATCGTGTGGGCCGCTCAAGCGCCACTGCTTACCGGTACGTTCCAGGCGTCCGGTGATGCGGATGGATTTGCCGTCGCGGTGGGCGTCACATGCGCGGCGGTAGTCGGCGTAGATGAGTGGCACCAGCACGTTTTGGGCGCGGGCGTCGAGGTCGAAGCGGAGGGTGACCTGGCGGTCGTTGGCGAGTTCCTCAAGCTCGTCCATTGGGTCGAGGGAAGAGAGTTTGACGACTTTGCCTTCGATGGGTCGCTCGACGGATTCCTGGGCGTTGCGAAGGGTGCGAGCGGTGGACTCAATAAAATCGAGCGTGCGGCGCTCCAGCCTCACGCTCGTTGGCAGATGGGGCGCGGGAAGGATGGGTGCCCAGGAGACGCGGTATTCAAACTGCGGCTCGCCTAGTGTTGGTTTCATGGCAAGGATGGCCTCGCACATGTTTGCGTTTAGGCCGTCGCGGAATCCGTCTTTGAGGGCTTCGGGGTTGCCTGCGAAGACCGCTTGCTCCAGCTTCGCAATTCCGCGCATGATGCGAGCAAACACACGACGCGAGAAGGGTTCGGCAATGGGGGTGCCGGGGAGGACGGCCCGTCCTGGGGCCGTGACGTGAGACTCGAGCAGGGCGACAAAACTGCCGCGCTCGGTCTGGCCGAACCGCATTTGGCTGGCGAGGTCGGTGCCGACTGAGGAAGCTTTGCGGTAGAATGGCTGTGGGTCGTCCTCGGTGCAGGCGGCGGCAATGATGAGGTCTTTTAGTGCGGAGATAAGCTGGGTGGCATAGAGTAAAGGCAAGGTGCCGGCCTGAGCGATTTCGGCCAGCACGCGCACGCGCAACCGGTCCACGTTTGGGGAAAGCATGTCTTGGGCGATTTCTACGGGGTCGCGACGCTCGATCAGCCCCAAATTGTTGATGAGTTCCTGCAAGCGAAACGGAAAGTCGGCCAGGTCGCGGCTGGCGGGGAAGATGGCCTTGATGGGTTGGCCGCTTGCGTCCAGGGGGCCATCAAAGACGAGCAATTCGCTGCGCGGATGCTGGGTCTTTTTCCATCCTTTTTGGGCAAGGTAGAAGCCAACGTCACGCTCAGAGATGCTCGCCAAAATCGGGTCGTTTGGCGCGATTTTCATAGAATGCCTAGTCTTACGTTGTTCATCAGGTTGGTGAGCGCTTGGGCATCGAGGCGCTGGGTCGCGGGGATTTCGATGGTCAGCGATGACGTGTTGGAGGTCGGTGACTGGCCGGCCAGGGATTACCACCAAGCGCGGCGCTTGAGGATGAGTTGTTTGTCGGTCAACTTAAGCCACGAGTCTGGGTTCTTTGGCATTTCCAGGAGAATGAGGATGCGGGGTGTTCCGCCCTGTTGCGCGACCAGGCGGTTGAAGGCGTCGGCTTCAAGAGGATATTTGACGGTGCCATCGGTGCGCTTCGCGCGGATGGAAGCTTTGGCCTGGAAATCGAGCTTGAAACCGCTCTCGACTTTGCCGCCGCCTGCCATATCCACTACTTCAATGAAGGTGCCGTCAATGCCGTAGTCGAACTCGCGTAACGCGCAGTTGAAGCCAGCGCGATGGGCGACGGCCATGATGTAGGCGCGGCATAGTCCTTCTTTTATGTGTTGCTCAGTAATCATGGGTAATGCTGGATGGTGCGCTACTGCGCGCTGCTGCCGTCCGGCTCCACCAGCGAAATGGCGGTGGGGGGCAGATGTTGCCCTCGAAATCCTTCTCTGAGCGTTAGACCAAGCATAACGGAATCGCAATTAAAGACATCGGGCGCAATACTCCACGGCCCGATGGCCATCATTCTAGCGTTTTTTGGGCGCCGCGCATAAGAAAAACGGGGAAGCTCTGACCGGTGCTTCGGACGAATGTGGTTCGTGGTTTGGGTAATGGGCGGCTGTGGCGACGGGCAGGGGAGTGATTTGGGCTTCGTTTTCTTGGCCGATTTTATCGGTTACGCTCTTCAAACCATTCTCTCCAGTTCGCGATGTCAGTTCGCGCCAATCCCAGGCAGCAACATCGCGGCACTTAGGTTGCCTCCACCAGCGTGACACGCACCGCCTTGCCCAGGGCCCGCGCCACACGCGCCACGGTGGAAATCCGCACGTCTTCGGCGTGGTTCTCCAGCCGCGAAATTGCGGACTTCTTCGTCTTGGTCATGCGCGCCAGCCCCTCCTGGGTCACGCCCGCCTCTTCTCGGGCCTCCCGCAGCATCACGCCGATCTTGAATTGCTCGTAGCCGGCCTCGAAATCCTTCGCGAACGCCTTGTCGGCGCGCTTACGCTTTTCAATGTACTTTTCCACGTCGTTCTTCATTGCTGTCTCCTGCGGCACTCGCGGCAGTTCTCTCACCGCCCGCAGCACCTACAAAACCTTTTGGGCCTGCTTCGCGCCCAGCGAATCAAGAAACTCCTCTACCGGGCATGCCCCGGCAGCGGTCCGGTAGAACTGGATTTCCAGCATCTGAAATAGTTAACACCAATGTGAACTCACTGTCAACCGCAGATTTGGTGGATCTGCAATTCAGACACTGGGGAGGGGATTTCGTCGCACGGCGATTTTCGATCTGTTGGAAAGTGAATTTTGATCGAAGGGAAGGTAGATCGAGTTCCGGGGGGGATCGAGTGTGGACAGCGGCGCGAACATGTATGAAAACCGCCGGTTTGAAATTGCACGGGATGTCAGCCCGTTCCGAGCGTCCTTGAACACCTGCGTGTAGGCTGTGGTCGCCTCGTGGGTGTGACCCGAGAGCCAGACCGTTTTGTGCGTCCGGCGCTCCTGCCCGCTTTGCTGCACAAGGTCGCCAGGAGGACCAACGGGGCCTTCAATAATCACCTCGTACTTCGACAGCGAATTGCCCGGACCACACAGGAGTTGCCGCTTCAACGGATCCGTCGTCGTGCCGATTCCCAGGTAATCGTGGTTTCCAATTACATAAAAGATCGGGACCCCACCATGGGCATCGCCGCGCCTCCTGCGCAGCGTGTCCAGGACCTGCTGCAGTTCATCCGCGCAACCGCTGTTCGCGCCATCGCCCAGATAAAGAACCACTTGCACGTTCGTGAATTGGTTGAGGAAGAACTCTAGCATCTTCGGGGCAAGTAACTCCACTAACAGGAGAATAACAGAGGCAACAGAGTTGCACCCTGTCACAACCTTTGAACAGGGAAGACGGGAAGACGGGAAAACAGCTAGAAGCAAGCCCCCAAACCAATCCGCCCGCTGACACGCAATGACCTGGCGCGAGGAGATAGTATGGAGTGCGCCGGCAGAGCGCTTAGCGGCGACG
>JBAXTC010000796.1:0-3547 GCA_037130375.1 Verrucomicrobiota bacterium
AATCGCTTCAGCTCCCGTCGCCACCGGTTGTATGATGCGTTTCTCGGAGACCGCCTGAAGGGCGCGGCGTCCTTCATCGGCAGCGCCAACGACGCCGAACATGCCTGGTCGAAGAATTGCGAATTGGTCTGGGAAGACGACACGCCCGAGAGCATCGAATCAGCAATACTCACTTTGGGGAGCAGTTTCGGCGCGCTCTTTCGGTTTGACTTTCGGGACCAATAGGCTAAAGCCCTCACTGCAGATCAGACGCGCAATCAATGAAAATGAACCGTTCGCTCCGCTGTGCCATTCTTTTGCTTTCCGCAAGCCTGTTGTGGCTCGTCCCGCAAGCCTTTGCAGTGCAATCCGGGAACACCATTATCCTAATGCCGCACGATGCTTCGTGGATGGAGAACCTCGCCGCGCGTGAAGTGCGGCGCTACGTCTATCTGCGCACGGGGCGATTGCTTCCAATCGTATGTGAGCCCGGTGCCGGGCAAAAAGCAGACGTCATTCTTGTGGCGCGAAAAGATCGTCCTCTCATCAGGGGCGCCGTTGCCAGTGAGAGTGCGGTTGCCTCTTCGCTGGAGACTCTAAGCGCGCAAGCTTATTGGCTAAGAACCATTTCCAATTACCGATCACCCGTTGGCGGCCTCCCTGCGCCAGGGACCAAGCGTCAACTCCTGCTGCTCGCGGGTGGGGACGACGCCGGCACTCTCTACGCCGCTTATCGCTTCG
Source organism: Verrucomicrobiota bacterium (assembly GCA_037130375.1). Classification (GTDB taxonomy): domain Bacteria; phylum Verrucomicrobiota; class Verrucomicrobiia; order Limisphaerales; family UBA8199; genus JAPLUA01. Next base: position 721 of record JBAXTC010000796.1, read on the forward strand.
CCGAAATTCTCGGTATCCGCTTTTATATGCATGGTGACGTCATTCCCGAGGACCAGGTGGACTGGACCTTGCCGGTGTTGGACGAGCGCGCGGCCCCTCTGTTCGCGTTGCGCGGCATTCAGCCTTTTCACGATTTTCCGGAAGGACCGGACTGGTGGAACCGTGACGATTACTTCGCCATTATTGCCCAATTGCCGAAATTGCGCATGAATTTCATTGGCCTGCACACTTACCCGGAGGACCGGCCAAACGCAGAACCAACCGTATGGGTCGGCCTGCCTGAAGATATCGGCCCAAACGGCAAGGTGAAGTTCAGCTACCCGTCCAGCTACATGAATACGATGCGTGGCAACTGGGGTTATGCCCCAAGGCGAACGAGCGAATACGTTTTCGGCAGCGCCCAACTTTTTGAACGTGAAGATTTTGGACCGGAAGTCATGTTTGACGCGATGCCATCCCCGACCGCCCCCGACGCTTGCAATCAGGTTTTTGATCGCACGGCGGCGATGCTGCGGGACGCTTTTACTTTCGCCCACCAACTTGGCGTGAAGACGTGCGCAGGCACCGAGACTCCGCTCATCGTGCCGAAGTCGCTTCAGGAACACTTGAAGACCGCGGGGAAGAACCCCGCTGACCTCGCGGTGGTCAGGGAGCTTTACGAAGGCATCTTCCGCCGCGCTGCGCAGGCCTATCCGCTCGACTATTACTGGCTTTGGACGCCGGAAGGCTGGACATGGTCGGGTGTGAAAGAGGAGGAGATATCAGCCACGACAAACGATTTATTTGCTGCCATTGCGGGGCACAAGAACGTCCAACCGCCCTTCGGCCTGGCCACCTGCGGTTGGGTGCTGGGGCCGCCGCAAGACCGGGCCATGTTCGATAAAGTGCTGCCCAAGAATATCGCGGTAAGCTGCATCAACCGCGAGGTGGGGCACACGCCGGTGGACGCGGGCTTTGCTCAGGTCAAAGGCAGATCGAAGTGGGCGATTCCATGGCTGGAGGATGATCCCACATTGACCTCGCCGCAATTGTGGGCCGGCCGAATGCGCCGCGACGCTCTCGATGCGCTACGTTACGGCTGCGATGGACTCATGGGCATTCATTGGCGCACGCGCGTCCTCGGTCCGAACATCGCCGCGCTCGCCCAGGCGGCCTGGGACCAGAGTGCGTGGTCTCGATGCGATACGACGGGCGCTCGATCGGTCGAGCAGGCGCGGTTCGCTGGTCCGGTCGGTGGCCAGGCAGCAGCCTTCCCCAATAATCCCATCGCGGGCACATCCGAGGCCCCGCTCTATCAGACCGTGCGCTACAACCTTTCCGCCTATCATCTGCCGGCGACCAATGGCCCGTACACAGTGACCCTCAAGTTCTGCGAACCGCATTATGAGGCCGCAGGCCTCAGGGTATTCGACGTGAAACTACAGGGTGGGACTGTCCTGAAAGGTTTGGACATCTTCGCCAAGGTCGGCAAGAACCGCGCGCTGGATTTCGTCTTCACCAACATTGTCGTTACCAACGGCTGGCTTGACATCGAGTTTGTTCCGCAAGTCGAGTTTCCCAGCATCGCCGCCATTGCAGTCGAGGGAAGCGGCTTTGCCACAAAAATCAACTGCGGCGGTCCGGCCTGCGCCGATTACGCGGCTGACCAGCCGGCAGCGCCGCCGCCCAAAGAGGTGTTTCCGCCAACCAATGACTTTTACGAAGATTGGGGCATCCACGAGTTCGGCATGGAAGCCGGCCTGGCCGCGGCAAAGGTTTTCCAGCAAGTTGATGGCGCCCTGCCCAAACCCTCCGATTGGGTTAAGGGTCCGGGCGGGATAAAGCCGGACGGTCGCCCCTGGGAACAGGTATGCAAGGAGTATGCCTTCGTGGACAAGTTTGCCGCGCTAAGTTCCAAGGTGAAAGGCGCCGGCAACCGGGAACGTTTTGATTATTGGCTGAATACCTTCCTTTACTTGCGAGCGATGGGGCAAGTGAACTGCGCGTGGGCAGAATACGATCGCCTGATGGAAAAAGTGAAGCAGGAGAAGGACGCGGTCGCGCAAAAAGCATTGGCCCGTCAGCTCGCGCTGCCTGCGCGCCAGAGGCTCGTCTTCCTGCTTGGCACAGTCTATGACCACCTGCTGGCGACGGTCTCGACGACGGGCGAACTGGGCACCGTGGCGAACTGGAACCAGCACAACCTCCCCGATCTGCTCACCTTGTCCGGCGATGAACTCGCCAGAATCCTTGGTGAAGCCTTGCCCGCCGACGTTCAACCCGGTCAGCAATACCGCGGCCCGACCCGCGTGATCGTGCCAACACTGCGCACGAGCATCGCCGCAAACGAATCTCAGAAATTGAAAGTGCTCATTCTTTCCGAGAAGCCACCTCGCCAGGCCGCCCTCTTCTGGCGAAATCTGGGAGGATCCCGATTTGCCAGAATCCCACTGAGGCATATCGTGCGCGGAGTTTACTCTGTCGATCTCCCTGCCCCTGCGAAACAGGATTTCGAGTATTACATTAAGGTCGAGATGGAGCGCGGCCGGACGATCAACTTCCCCGCCACTGCTCCCAAGCTCAACCAGACCGTGGTGGTCTATACACCAAGCTGAGACCTTCGACGCTTTTTTTCGCCTTTTCTTGTTGCCACCCTTGGCGCGGTTGGATAAGGTTGTCGGTGCATTGTTTCTTCCATTGCGCGCATCGGCTGTTTCCGATGCGCCTTTGCAAAGAATGCGCGCAGTCTTCACGGGCTGCGCCTTTTTTTTGCCACAGCCCATCTCGATCTCCGTCCAGGGCGGATTCAAGAACCTGCAAAATCGTAGCCGCCGACGGCAGTCGGCGC
>JBAXTC010000797.1:0-3544 GCA_037130375.1 Verrucomicrobiota bacterium
GATGAATCCAGTGGCGATACTACAACTCAGCCGCCCTTAGCTTAACAGCTATTGGGCTTGCGCCTGCAAGTATGTCAAAGGTTGAAGGCTGCACATAGGAAATTGGTTTTTGGGCGACCGCAGGTACTGGGCGCTGCACGGGTGAACCACAAGCCCCAGTTCTAAGAGCAGAAAATCTCCAATGGCGGCCGGGAACTGACCTGGAGACGCGGCCCGAGTTCCATGTCAGTAAAATGATGGAGTTCAGAATTCTGTGAACTCCATCACTCAACGGCCCAACAATAATCGCCTTAAAGCTTCACGCCTGGCTATGTTGGCTCGCACTTCGTCTTGTTGCATTTCCATCCACTGCTGTTTCATGTCAGCTGCCCATGACGCGTTTTCCAGGCATTTCTTTCTCGTCAATCCCATGATCTCCCCGAGAAAAGGCTTTGTTGCGCCAAAGACCAAATAATTGTATTCATTCATGATCTGCGCCGAGTAGTTCTTACCCACGAGGGTGATATTGTCTCGTTGGTGATCCCTAGACATTGAATTCGATGAATTCGGCCAGTTAAACACCCCTTTTAACTCCGTATCGCTTTTCTTGTCCGCGGTTTCTTCGCTAGCAATATTATTCTGCACACACGTTGCAGCGCCGCGATTGAAAAAGGTGAACAGGCCATACAAATACTGATACTTTTGTTTTTGCATCAACCGCTGCAGAAGCTCCTTTGGCTTATCACTCACATCAACTGGCTTACCCTCAGCATTGCGCGGCAATAATCCGTCCGTCTCGGGGCCTAACCATACAGAGCCAAATACCAATTCCTTGCCAGCGTAATAAGCCGCTAGGATAATAGGCGCGGTTAGGTTCATTTTGGAGATGGGCACATTCGCATCGTACAGATTGTAATCGTTTACATTGGTAAAGCCCAGGTGCTTTTGGAGACGTAAATATTGGTAGAACTCCCCTCCCGGCAGCGGAAGTTTCCAGTACCTATTATTATAACGCGCCTGGAAGTTCGGATCAATCGCCGTCTGTAAAAAGCAGTAAACATGCGAATAATCCAAACCGGCAGCACGCGTCAAATAGTCCTTGTCTTCACGGGGTGCATCGTAAAACATGAAAATGTTTTTTACCGAGTCAATATCCGCCTCACTTGTTTCCGTTCGTAAGACGTATTCTTTATATTGCGTGGACGAAAGATGGCGGTGCAAGGTCAGTTTAGGACCACTCTTGTGTATTTCCAAGAAGGAAAAATCTTCGGCCAGGTCGTCAGCTTGATCGCCGTATAGGCCGGCTAGCTTCTTGATTGGCCCAACTGTCTTTGGGTCAAATTTGTAAAAGTCGCCGTCATTAATAGGAGGGTCAAGCTGCGGGGTTATGGGGATGCAGTTGAGAATCGCGTCAAGGTTTGTGCTGTAAAGGTTGGAACACGCGGCACGATAAACGTCCAGGGATGCGTAGGGCTTCGGAAGAAAGCCGTCAAGTTCAGCACGGGTGAGTAGTTGCTCCTCCGGCAGAGCCGTTTCTGCTCCTGACGCACTCGCTGCCTGTGCGGCCGCCACCTGATTTGTTGCAGCCGCTTCTACCGGATTCGATTTGACAGGGGCTGTGACTTCTGCAACAGCTTTGGCGGCCGCCGGAGGGCCCGCACTTCCTTGTTGTTCTGACTTCCCGCAGCCTGTCAAAACACCAACGCTAATAAGTAAGCTGAGAAAGACGAGAAAAGAAACGACGCCGCTCACCATCGCCAAATGGGAGCGCTGCGCTACGACATTTGGTGGGGTCATGAACGTGGTGGTTGTTTCTCTAATTGGGAGGGTCGGTATTTTCATGTTTTTAGGTTTGAGTGTCTTGCTTTAATTGCTAGCCGGGTTTCTGGAGCGCAGAATGTGCAGCCAAGTCAGAGCAGTAGTGATAGGTGGTTTTATGTTGCGACGAGTTATAAACGGCCGATGATTTCCCAGGAGATCACTTGGACGCACACAGCGCCACGGGGTGCGATCACGTTGCGGAGTTTCTCGTCCGCCAAGACTTGTTGGTACAGCACATTATCAGGCACCACCAACACTTGAAGTTGATCGCCTGGCACCACCGGCACCCACCGCCCCATCTTGATTGTTTGATGAGCATGGAAGTTTCCAGGGGTTGACAGGGCGACGCGCCACTCCTGTTCCTCCAGGAACGGGAATGGCCGCAAACCAGGGAAGTGCATCTTATCTTCCGGAGAGAGGATTGTTTTCGGCTTCGGCGGAAAATGGAGTGGCAGTTTCTTCTCACGATCCGGACTGGCCTGCGCCACGGGAAACCTCATGCGTTTGTAGAAGTGGCAGAGGTATTCAAAAGCGCGCAAGCCTTTTTCTGGATTATTTGCCTGCTCCAGAACACGCCTAATTTGAAGCAGCTTTTTGACATTCGGATCCTGCGAGCCACCGCCAATGTAAGCGACCGGGCGTCCACTGAGGTCGAGCACTGCTTTTTTGGTAAAGCCAAAACCAAGCCGCCCGTACTTTCGACAGTGCAACTCTGCTGTACTCAGACTAAGCTCGGTAAAACAGAGGCAAGGCAAAGTCAATTTAATCGTGGCAGATGGAGTACACCCAGTCACAAGGTAATCGTTCAGGACCGTGGCAAGCAACCCTTTCTCCGGATCCAGCGCCTCGCAAATCCGCTGAAAGTAATCGGCGCGTTGCCTCGCTGTCAGTCGCCCCAGTTTAAGGTCCGGGAGTTTTAACGATGCTTTCGGTCGATTGGGGTTCTCAGTGTCCCGCCCGACCCAGCGGTAGAGAAGTTTCCCGTGGAGACTTTTCCCAGTCATACAATTTGTTTGGATTAGTGTTTCCGTACGGTATTCTTGTTGCTAGTACAACGCGGCGCAAGTTCGTGAGCATCGAGGTGAGTGAGGTAGTCAGTTGAGCACATTCTTCTCTTTCAGTCCGCCCATTCATTTTACTTGGTTTGCTGCAGGGCGCTGCGCGGGTGAGGGAGAATTGCTTTTTCATGGTCACGCTGGTTTTTCACCGATTTTCCCTATGCTTAGCGAGCCGGCTCGCGGGTGTCAACCGCAGAATTGAGCAGAATTGAGAAAAAGTGGGTGCGGGGTGGCAACGGCGGGGTGCCGGCAGCCGGGCGAGGGTGGGGCGTCGGATTAAGGGCCTGGGCGGGCGCGGGTGATGGGCGGGGCAAGCATGGTTTCGGCGGCACCCCATCCGGCGGAAGGGGCTTTCAATCCGTCAGCACATTTTCGTAATCAGGCATGGGGTCGGCGTCCAGGCAGGGCTCGTAGGTGTAGGGGCCGCGCACGCCCTGTGGAGGCGGTCTTGAAAGGGGTCAAGCCTCCACGTTGGGCGGTTTCTCTCATATTCCAAGGCTGCGCTGCGCTGGGTCACTACACGACTTCTGCCTCGTGGCCGTGAGTAGGCGGACGCTTGCACTCTTGGCAGTTCCGAGGTGCAGGCGAGTGGCGATCTGCTTGACCGAAAGCGTCGTCTCTCTACGCAGGCGCGCGGCTATTTCCAGCTTGGCCGGGTCGTGCTTACGGCGTGACGCCAACTCTGC
>JBAXTC010000798.1:0-3542 GCA_037130375.1 Verrucomicrobiota bacterium
GAAGTGTAAGTACCGATGCAAGCAATTGCCCAACACACTCCCGGCGGCTGTTTTCTTTGGCTTTGCCCCTCATGGCACCCGCACGCCGATGCGATGGAAGCGTAGTGTGCCGTTGGGCGATGGGTCCGTGAGCACATCGAGGGCGCCGCTGCCAAGAATGTCGGTTTGCGAGGGGACATTCATCCACGCGCCTGAAGTCAGATTAGTTCGGCAATACAAGGTATATTTCCGACTCGCAGAGGATGGGTAGAACACGGCGAAGCTTGTCGCGTTGGAGACGCTTTGGATGTGGAAGTAAGACAGGCCGTTGGTCGGGTTCGTGTCCGCGATGTATTCATGGTGGTTGTCCACGCCGTCGTGGTCGGGATCGGCGGCAGCGCAGGAGTTGGCATTGGTCGTGGAGCTGGTGCCGCCGAAGTATTGCACACGCCACCAGTCCGGTATGCCGTCGCCGATGCTGTCAACCGAAGTGGCAACTACCAGGTTTGCTTGGAGGTTCGTACTGCTGCCAGACGGTCCACTGACGATCAGGCGGACCGTATTGGTGCCGGGAGCATTGTATGTGTGGGTCACGTTCGTGCCGGTGGTGGTGAAGCTCGTGCCATCGCCAAAGTTCCAACTCCGGGTCGTGATTGTGTCGGTCGAGGTGTCGGCAAAAGTCACAGTCAACGGTGCGCCGCCGCTTGTCGGTGCGGCGCTGAAGCTGGCGACGGGCGCTGTACCGGCGTTGCGGACGAGGCGGACATAGTTGACGTACCGCGACTCACCCCCGGGTGCCCCTATGACCTTCGCGTCGAAACGAATGGCCCCCGCTCCGTGAAGGTCTTTTCCATCGGGGCCCACGGCCCGCCCGAAGGCGACGTACCACGCGGTGTCGTACGTCGTGGCGCCAGGAAGGCCCGGGTTCGTCGTGCTCGTCCAGTACCATGGATAGTCGGCGTCTCCAGCTTCGTTGGTAATCCCTGTGCAGTCAAAGAGTGGGTCGATGGCCGGCCCCACATTGGCTGGATCTGTTGCTCCGGGTGACCGTGTGTAATCCACGAGGCTCTGGAGTTCCTTGGAGCTCGGCAGCCGCCAGTCTCTGTGGCCCAGGTAATTCGCGGCATTCTGGGTCTGGGCATAGGCCAGCGCGTGTTCCCAATCCATGCCCGAGCCGCTATCGGTTCGAGCCCATATCGAGCCCGTGGCCTGATCCGTGACGGTGCCGTCGCCATGGTCCAGGAAGCTGTTGATCCCGTAGCTTGCACCGCGAACACAACGGACGAGGTGCCTCGGCCCTGATGCGATGGAATAGGCCTTGATGTGCCCCGTGCCGAAATTGACGCCGAACGCCATTTCTGCGCCGACGTTCCCGTCCACCGTGCTCTCGAGAAGCCCCGAATACTTGCTGCTGCTCCAGAAGATTGCATGACTTAGATCCTCCTCACTTGCGTAGCTGATGGTGAAATAGCTCGTGTCGATAAACGGCCAGCCTGTGTTGCCGTTCCAGAGGGAGTACAGCTCCTTGATGGTCGGGAGTCGCCAGTCGCTGTAGCCACCGTAATTCGTCGCGTTCATTACCGTAGCGACAGCCTGAGCTTCCTCCCAGTAGACCTGGCCGGTGTAGTGGCTCTGCTGCCAGGTCAGGCCGGTTACATTGTCTTTCACAGTGAGACCGTCGCCACTCTTTGTGTAACTGGGCTGGGTGCCGGAGAACTGGGCATCTTGACCGTAGAAGGGCTGACCGGTGGTCGGGGCGGTGATCAGGTTGGTATTGTCATAACAACTGGTCTGGCCGGTATCGACGACGGGCGAGCGAAGCGCGTCCCTCACGAGGCGCACGTAGTTGTAAATGCGGATGGCATCGCCCTGAGGGCCGTGCCCTTGGGGATAATCAGCCGGATTGCCAACCTTGGGATCACTGCGTTGTGCACCAGCCCCGTGAACGTCCAGCCATGCACCGATAGTTGGATCGTTCGGCATGGTCATGTACCCCATGGCTCGCCCGAAGGCGACGTAGACGGCATAGCCGCCTCCGATGGCGCTTGCGTCAGGCCCACCGCCTTGAGACATGTGAGTGGTGCTGGTCCAGTAGAAGGGAAAGTCCGCGTTCCCCGCTTCATTGGTGATGCCGCTGCAGGTGAAGAGCGGGCTGATCGCTGCGGAGGAGGTCGTATCCGGCGAGCGTGTGTAGTCGACAATGTTTTGCAATTCCTTGGCATTGGGCAGACGCCAGTCGCTGTGTCCCAGATAGTTCTCCGCGTTCTGCGTTTGGGCCCAGGCCAGCGCCTCTTGCCAATTTAACCCCTTGGCACTGTCACCCTTGCTCCACATCAGTTTTGTGGCGCGATCAGTAATGGTTGAATCACCGTTATCCACAAAATCGTTCGCACCATAGACGACGCCTCGGACGAGTCGTACGGGAAACTTGGAGTCTCCCGTTCCTGACCAGGACATATCCAGTGAATAGCCTTTGATTCGCCCGTCAGCGAAGTTTACACCAAACATTGCAGGACTGCTCAGCATGGTATGGTAAACATACAGGGTGCTGCTGGCGTACTGCATATCAATAATCCGCTCGCCACGAGCGGTATCGCCGTAGCCAAAATCAAAGTATGTACGGTCTATGAAGGGGGTCAAACCGGACGTATCGGTACCGGATACCCCGCTGGGATCGATCCCCGCAAAGGTAATCAGGGAGTAGAGTTCCTTGATAGTTGGCAATCGCCAATCGTTGTAGCCTCCGTAGTTGGCCGCGTTCAGGGCCGTTATATGAGTCTGGGCTTGCGCCAATGTCATCTTGTCCAGAGAATCAATGACTCCGTCGCCATTGGTGTCCGGGCTCATCTGCCAGGTCAGACCGGTGACGTTGTCTTTCACTGTGAGTCCGTCGCTGCTCTTGGTGTAGCTGGGCTGGGTGCCGGAGAACTGGGCATCCTGACCATAGAAGGGCTGACCGGTGGTCGGGGCGGTGATCAGGTTTATATTGTCAAAACAATTGGTCTGGCCGGTATCGACGATGCTATAGCCTCCGGGAGTTGGTGTGCCGCTCACGGTGACATAACCGGTGCGAGTGAGTGTGTTCGAACCGGCGGTGGCGAACACCGCCAGGCTTACGGTGTAACTGCCAGTGTTGGTGTAGGTGTGGGATGGATTGTTCGCCGTGCTGGTGGCTCCGTCGCCGAAGTTCCACAGGTGGTTTGTGATCGTGCCGGTGGAAGAGTCGGTGAAGCTCACCGTCAACGGGGCCTTTCCGCTCGTCGGCGTGCCGGTGAAGCTGGCGGCCACGCCCGATCCGGCGGTAACTTGGAACGTCGCTGTTTTGCTGTAGGTCAGCGTGCCACCTTCCGGCAGGGTGAAGACAACCGCCGCGTCTTTCCACCCGACAGGTTCCAAGGCAGGGATGGCGAACTGGGCGGTGACGATGTATTGGCTGTCGTGCGTCACCAAGCTGCCGGTGATCGTGCCAAGGGTCACACTCGAAGGGGGTGCGCCGCCTGGCGGGACTGGGGTCGCGCCGGCAGCCAGCGTGAAGGTCACGAGCACATTGGCCGTGCCCTGGG
>JBAXTC010000799.1:0-3522 GCA_037130375.1 Verrucomicrobiota bacterium
TCGCAGAGCAGGAGGCAGCCAAGGAAGCGCAGGACTTCGAACAACTTTTTGCCGGCGGTCGTGCGGGTGAACCTGACGGCAAAACCATTGGCCGCATCGTGGCGAGCCAGAAATTACACCGCAAGGCGCGGCGATGATTCGAGCCGTGTATGATTGCAACGTGATCCTGTCCGGCATTGGCTGGAACGGTTCGGCGCGAAAATGTTTGAAGTTGGTTGTCGAACGTCGGGTGTTTCTCAGAGACCTCTTGGATTTGGACAGGCCGTTCGGGATTGAAATGATTCGGCCTGCGGAATTACTGAGGAGAACAAAAGCCTGAGTTGTTTGTGTTGCTGCGGTGAGCGTGCGATCTGTGCCTGTATCCACTGCTGGAAGCAGGGGTTGAAAGTCCTTGGGCTCATTGCGGGAAAGCGCATCGCACATCTGGAGGGGCTTGGCCAAGTCAGCCGCTAGGATTTGAGCCAGCCTTGCGGAAATTTCAGATGAATCCCAAAGGGATTCCGCCCCAAAGCCCAGTAACCGTCAGCCTTTCAGATATTCAGACTGTCCCCCTGGCAGGCAGGCGGGACGCGCTGCCCTACTTGGGAACACACCTCTGATCTCTGATTTCAGCATGTCAGTTTTTCAGCGTTTCAGCTTTTGAGCTAGCCCAGAGAACCCCATTGAAGAAATCTGGCGCATTCGGGACGAGCTGGGTGCGGAGGAAGGCTACTTCGCGGCACCCCGCCACCCCGCTTTCTGATTACCGATTACCGATTACCGATTACTGATTACGGGCTACTGATTACCAGCCACCGCCCCATTTCAGCTTTCAGCATTCTACTTTCTGCTTTTGCCTTGCTTCAGCTCGAAGCGCCTCACACTCAGCCCCGCTGCGGATGCCAAAGCCCCTTGCTCGGCGTCACAGGTCCAGAACTCGTTCAGGCCAGAAAGCAGATGCAGGCGCCGCGCGGCGGCCACATGCAGGAAGTCCGCGCTTCCGGCTTTCGACGCCAGCGCGGATTGGGCGCTCAATTCGTCCGCGGCTTCGATCACGGACTCAGCGCGCAAATCGCTTTGCCAGCGCAGTCGGGCGTGTGTGCGCTCCCCCCGCCCGCAGCGGTTTCCAAGCCACCTCAGCGTCCGAGTCCGTGCGGCTCTGGCGCAGTCGCCTCTTTTTGTTCCGGCAATTTGGAAACCTAGTATTCGCCTACTTCAATCGGCTTTTCGGCCTCGATGCTGCGCAACCGCGCCGCCCAGCCATTCAACCGCGCCTGGCGTTCTTCATCCGCATCTCCTCGATTTGCTGCTTGAAGAACTCCGGGCCCTTGATCGTGGTGAAATTCCGGCGGTCGCAGACCGGGTCGAACTTCAATTCTTGTTTCCGTTGGATTTCGTGAGCATCAGCACTTCATTCCACCTTGACCTTGCTGATTTCATACCGACCCTCGTTCTCAGGCGCGGCGATTGCCAGTCGCCATGGGCGACGCTGGGCGCTCGGATCCACGAGCGCCAGTGCTACCGAGTAGTCCCCGGCTTCCACCGCAACAGGAATCGGAACCGACTCGGTGAGATCATATTCCCCTGGGAGCCAGTCACGTGGATCAGCTTTGGCCTCAGCGCTGAGGAAAGGTTTGCCCGTTCCGTCAAACAGGTACAGTCGGAGCGCATAGGAGTGGTGAAGCCTGCCTACGCCCACGTTGGCCCATTTCATCTGCAGATTCAGCGGCGTGCCGCGCTTGACGGTTCTCTCATGCACCAGTTCGCGCAAGACGAAGCGGGCCCCGGCCAAACGAGCCAGTTTCTCCAGTTGCGGCATCGCTTCGGACGGCACGTGCCCGATATTGTCATTGATCAAGGTGACGTGGTTGCTGAGCATGAAATCCACTCCGGCGTCGAACGACCACTGGCGTGATTGGAGGTAGGCATGGTCGCCGAACCACTCAAACACCACTGGAGCGTGCTTCCAGGTCTCCGCCATGCCGGCAACGCCGGCGTACTTCTTCGACCCGATCCAGTTCTGTTCGTGCCAGGGCGAACCGACACCGTCGCGTCGGAAACCCGTGCCGTGGGCGAGCGCGTAATTCAGCACCTCGGCATCGTCGGACATGAACACTAGCGGCGTTTTTCGGAAAGCACGCAGGTAGAGATCGACGATCTCTTTCCGCACCGCCAGATGTCCAGGATGTTGAGTGTGCCATTCGCCCCAGACACCGTAGGAGCCGATGTCGAGGAACTCCACGTCTGAACGGCCGTCGTATCGTGCGCCCAGCGCCTTGAGAAACGCGCCGTGTTTCTCGAGATAGACCGGGTCGGCATAGTCCGGCTCAATGCGCGGTACGCGTTTGCCGCCGCTGGTCGGATCGTCACCGCCGACGAGATACTCGAAGCTCTTGCAGTCAGCGTCGAAAAGCCACTTGGGCGAAGTGTAATAGCCACTGCTGTGGGCGTTGCAGGTCATCACCCGCATAGCCACAGCAACGCCGCGCGGTTTCCAGGCGGCGATCACGTCGTCGATAATCTTCCAGTTGAAGTTGCCTTCCTCCGGTTCGGCGTCGGCCCAATTAAAGCGGATATACACCACCGAACAAGGAAACCGCGGCTCGCCACGCGGGATCCGCTGTTGGCTCATCCAGCCCTGACCGGGATTGGCAAAGAGCGTGTCCACTTCGCGAAACTGAACGCGGACAATGTCGGACTCACCGGCAGCGCTAACCAGCGGGGCGAATGCGAGCAGCACAGCCAGCATTGCAGCGTGGTGTTTGGGCGGGAAGGTTTTCATGCCAGGGTTCAAGGCAAAGCTTGCTCCACAAGGTCAGCATCGGCCCCGAGCAGGTAGATCGGTGTTTCGCTCAATACTGAGACTTTCGCCTCGATAGGATTGCCCATAATGTCGCGCACGGTTACTCCTCTCACAGGTTTCAGCGGCTTCTTGCCTTCTCCACTGTGCCAAGCGATTGCGACTGTCCTGCCACCAGAGCGGAATCTGAACTCAGATTAAAGCCTCACAACGCAGACCCGACTGGAAGAGGCGGAGATTCCATTTGGCAGGCAAACCTCCCAGCGCCGCTCGCTCTGGTCCACCTGCAAAAACAAGCGGGCATTGCCGGGCGGATAGTCGAATGGGGCATCGAGGAGCAGGAAATCTGGTCCCATCTGGGCTACGGGAATGGCACCGCCGTCAATCAGCAGTTGAATCTTTACTTGGGCGGAGTGACCGCCATTACTGGTCATCGCAATCATGGACGAAATACTGATACAGAATGCTCAAGCTTATACCGCCCGGCACCGACTCCAGCTCGCCGAGCGGCTGGGCTTCGGCATCCACGGTATCATCTTCGGAACCGAAGGCAACTTGGAAACCGGCGATATCGCTACCGCCATCAAGGTGCACCGGACGAGAGAGCCTTTCTCACGGGAATTGGCTGTTTATCAGCGGCTAAAGGCGGCCGCAATCACCAAAATCCCAGGGCTCAGTTAATGCAGGGTGGTTTCAAGAAAACGTAGCCGCCGACGGCAGTCGGCGCTAACACTCCGATAATC
>JBAXTC010000008.1:0-30131 GCA_037130375.1 Verrucomicrobiota bacterium
CTGAAAGTCGGCGATACGGCAGGTTGGAAAACCTGCGCTACGACCCTGGCAAGCCCGAAAAATCTGAGATGCGCATACGGGTACAAAAAGATGGCCGGAGCGAGGACGCCGCACCGGCCATCATGACGGTGAAGTTGCTATGGAGCCGGTGGCGTTTGGATTGCTTTGGGCTTCTTCTTCGAGAGCAACTTTGCCAGCGAGGGCTCACCGGCACGGCCGCAGCTTCGGTTGCCACCGCTCACTTCACTATGAGCGGGAGGCTCTCGCTGTGGCTGTTGAACTCGGGGGCGTACATGCACTGGATTTGGGCGACGCCGGTCTGATACTGGCCACGCAGTTGCACGCGCGTCGAGTATTCGAAGACATAGACGCCTTTGGGCAGGTAATCGATGAAGAAATGGCTGGCGACGTCGCGAGTGCTCTCATAGTAAGCCAGGCCGTCCTGGTATTTGTAGCGCGAGATCACGTTCACCGGCTCGGTGCCGCTGCCGCGCTGGTCCTGCAAATGCACGTATTCCATGTCGCGGTCCACTCGCAGTTCGATGCGGACGACTAGTTCGTCCCCGACGTTCAGCGAGCCTTTGACCGGCTCGAGCACGGGGCCTTTGGCGGTATTGACCTTGGTGTAAAGCGTCTTCTTGAGCTTTAAAGGCGTTCCCTCATAAGGTGTCACTTTCGACATATCTTCGAGGTACTGCCAGTTGACGCTGCCCCAGGCCACGCCCGGGTCCACCTTTTTCACCGTAATGTCGCCAAGCTTCGGTTTGATGTCGGCGGGGGCGAAACGGTACTCGTAGAAGCCGGTGCCGGGTTCGACGGCGGGTGACTGGTGACTGGTTCCGGGAGTGATGTCCACGCCATCGAGTTTCACCTGCACCAACGCGTCGCTGGAGAGCAGGTCTTTGCCGCGCAACAGCAACGCATAAACCGCGTCCGACGTGGCCTTGGTCGTTTTCCAATCGCGAGTCTGTTTTTGTTTGAGCAGCCAGACGCGGCATTCTTCGACCGCCGGCAGGTCGCCCATCACCTCGTCAAACGCCTCGATCATCAGGGCCTGTGTCTCGATTGGCGCGCGATACCACCACCAGCTCAACTCGGTGTCGCGCCAGAACATGCCCATTTCCTCGTTTGATACGCTCCGTTCCTTGATGGACTTCATGATGTCGCGGGGCGTGGGATCGGTAAAACTGTTAAAGGTGTTGAATCGTTGAAGCGCGATGGCGAGGTGGCCCTGAGTCTGACGGCAATCGGTCTTGAGCCAGAATTTCCGCGCCTGCTTCAGGAAGAAGTCGATCGCGGTTTTGTGCTCCGGTGCGATGGCCATGTCCTTGAGGAAGAAGCTTCTCCCGTACAAGTAGAGGGCGTCCGTGGAGCTTGGCACGTATTTCTCGGGGTCCGGCCACTTCTGAATCCGCTCATATCCCTCGGTCATCCACGCATCGAGGCGCTGGAGAGAGCGGATGGCGGGATCCACGCTGATATCGACCCCCAGATGTCGCAGTCGGCCAAAACCGGTGGTGACGTAGAGCGTTATGTAGTCGTTGCCCTGACCGCCGGGGAACCACGGCCAGCGGCCATCGTTCAACTGCATCTCCGCCAACTTGCGGAGGGTGGCCTCGAGTTCGTAATTGAGCCGGTTGTCATCGAAGAGGATGCCGACGTTTTTGCGCGCCTGGCTCTCGTTTTCGGCCTGCCGCAGCCAGGGCGTTTCCTCGAGCATCACGGCCTTGAGATCCTGGTTTTTCTGAAGCGGACTTTCGAGCGCGGGCGTATTCTTCCACTGATCAAAGATGCGGCGGATCTTAGGGTCGCTGTTGGCGATACTCCGCGCCAGCGCATTGGCGTAAAGCCGGTTGAATATCTGCTCGCTGCATTCGTAGGGATATTCCATCAGATACGGTAGCGCGAGCACAGCGTACCACGCCGGATGGGACACCATTTGCACGACCAGGCTCTGGTTCTGAAGCGTCTTCGAACCGCCCGACTTGAGCAGTTTTGTGAACTCGAATTTCTTCGTCGCGGGCCCGCGAATCGGCAGCGGCAGCGACTCGATCACCAGGATGCGGCTGGACAACACGGGCAGATAGCCCTCTTCGCCGTCCGAGATGTTCGCCGCTGCGCCGACGGCTTTGTAAGACAGGAAACCGCACCCATCCGGCACGTGGACGCGCCAGGCGCAGGTGCGCGATTCCTTGGCGGGGATGTCGAAATCCTGCGCTGGCTTGGTGTTGCCGAGCAGTTTATCCGCTGACTGGTTATCGAGTGCCTGGTTGAAGGTGAGCTGGACCTGACCGCGCAGGGGCTTGTCCGTTTGGTTTGACACCTTGACCGTGAACTCGACGGTATCGCCCTCGCGCAGGAACCGAGGCGGATTTGGCTGGACCATGAGGTCTTTGGCGGTGACGGCGTGCCCGTCGAGATAGCCACTGCTCAAGGAACGGTCGCTTGCGAAACCCAGGAACCGCCATTTCGTCAGTGCCTCTGGCATGGTGAATGTCATCCGCACCACGCCATTCGAATCCGATGTCAATTGCGGGAAGAAAAACGCCGTCTCGTTCAGATTCTTGCGCGCGGTGACTGCGCCCAAATCGACTTTCGGCGCGGACGCAGGCTCCAATTTGGGTCCGGCACCCCCTCCAGCCTTAAGTTTATCAACCATAGCGGAGGCCTCCTCTTTAGCGGGTGCGTTCTTGTTCATGGCACGGGCTGCCATTGGCGCCGGCGAAGCTGCTGGGGCTGGCATCGCCGCATCGGCGAGGACCGCGGCGCCAGCGAACGTCTGCTCCTGCATAACCCCCTTTGCAAGTCCAAGACGCCTCCTGAAGTAGCCATAACCCCACAAGTTCGCCGTCAAATCAGGCGGGAACGAGCGATAGGTAATCGACACGCTCTCGTCGTGCCGGGCCCAGCCGCCATAGACCTGTTGGAATCCCATCGGCAGGTTGGCGAACTGCGATTGCATGGTGGAATTATCCTGGCGGAACACCGAGAATCGCTGTGGCCAATTCAGCGGCGCGAAGGCATCCAGCGACTCGTCGTAGAGTGTGGCCACCATTTCCGCGACCGCTTTTTCCGCGCTTCGGACCTCAGACTTCGGACTTCGGACTTCCACCGTCCAGGTCTCTTTCTGGCCGGGCTGCAGCTTCGAGACGAAATGCTCCCATGTCAGTTCGAGATCTTTGTTCTTCCACGGCACGCCGACCTTGCGCGATTCGAGGCAGGCGCGGTTCTCGCGGACATAAGTGACATGCACGAAGAACCCGCCGCGCATCGCCTCGGTCACGGCCAGCTTGATCTGTTGCTGCGTTTGCCCGGCCTTCGTCCAATAGCGCTGAATCATCTTGTGATATTGCTCAATCTCCACGAACGCGCGCCCTGCGTCATAACCCGTCCCCCAGAGAGCCATGAATTCCTGGCCCGGCTGCACCTCCCAATCCGGCGCTGCCAGCAGTTGCGGGATCTTGATAGCCAGTTTGGGGGCATCCGGTTCGAGCACCTGGAGGGGAAGCTTGCCGGTGACTTTCTTGCCGAACCGATCCTGGGTTTCCAGGACTGCTCGATACGCGCCGGTGGCGAGCTCGAACGACAGTTTGGCAACTCCGTTCGTGTCGGTGGAGAACCCCTCTTCCGCGACGACTTTGCCCAATGGCCAGTTATTCGGATTTGAGAGGTTCTTGTCGCTGTCCGACTCGTTGACATTTCTGCCGCCGAAGCGCCACGGTTCAGAACCGGCCAGCGCTGGACGATGGACGTTTTCCGGGGCCACCAGGGCATAAATCTTCACGCTGCCTTCTGCCACTTGCGGTTCGCCATCCAGCGTCTTCGTCTCGAGCTTCAGCGCTACGGGGTTGGCATCGGTCTGCCAGTCATCGGCGCTCAACATTGCTTCGAGAGCGGTGTAACCGACGCGGATGGCGCGGTCTGCGGACCGCGTCTCGCCCGTGGTGTCGGTCACATCGGCATTGATCTGGAAAACGAACGTTGGCTCGTTCTTTTCGGAGACTTTCGGGTCCGGCTTGGCGGCGAACTCGATCTTGAATGAGCCATCGGTCGCCGTTCGCGCGTTGCCGTGGGCAATTTCCTGGCTTTGGCTCTGAGGCCATCCGCCGCGCCACCAGCCCCACCACCACGGCATTCGCACCTCGCGGACCACCCGGTATTTGACCTGCGCGCCATCCACTGCCGCCCCTGTGTAGCTCATTGCATGGCCGGTGAGGCTCACTTTTTCGTTGAGCTTCGCCGCGGTTTTGGGCGCGTCGATGGTTACCTCGAACTTGGGCCGTTTGTATTCCTCGACCCGGAGGTAAGCGACGCCCAGCGCCCGGCCTTCAGTCTGCAGGGACATCTGGCCCATGAGCCGGTCCCGCGGCGCAGTGAAGCTGCCGGCGAACGAGCCGTAGTCGTTGGCGCGTTGTTGCTGGCGGGCGACCTCCTTGCCGTTCACATCCTTGAACACAACGGTGACCGCTTCCCCCTTGAGGACTTCGTAGCTGTCCTTGGTTTGATCCACCCAAAGGCAGATGCCTTTGTATTGGATGGCCTGGCCGGGACGGTAGATTGCGCGGTCGGTGAAGAAGACCGTCTGCGCTGCCGGGCGCGGCTCCTGCGGACCAGAATAGCCGTAGGTCCAGATATCGCTTGTGGTAGCCAGGTTCTGACCGTTGTAGCGGGCGCGGAAAAGGTAACCATTATTCTGGACGGGTTTAATGGAGAAAAACCCATTCTCATCCGTGGTCAGCGTCGGGTCAGCAATGCGAGTGCCCTGGTTGTTGAGATGCCAGATGAAAACCTCCGCGCCGACGACCGGTTCGCCCGAATTGGCCATCAGCACAAACCCCTCGATCTTGCCGGCACGGGTCCGCGTTACCAGCGCCAGGTCGCTGACCCATACGTCAGTCATCGAAACGACATTTTCTGTCTCACTGAATTTCAGGTCGTGGCTGGCGACGATGAAATAGAAGCCCGGCTTTAGGGTGTCAGGTGCCGAACTCGCAAAGGTCTTTTCCCTGTAATCGGTGGTTGGCGGCAGTTTGGAGGACCATTCCAGCGCGGGTTTGCGGGCAAGGATTTCACGACGTTCCTTGTCGCTCAGATTTCCCGGCCGATTATGACGCTTCTCGAGGAACATCTCCCAATCGACCGGGATGGCGCGGAAATAGACCGCCTCGATGTTGCGGTAGCGGATGGTCACAGTAGGACAGGCGTCCCGCCTGTCCTTTGGGTTCGCTGGCGAGACGCCCGCGCTACCCTGAAAGCAGTTCCAGACCCGCTCCGTGCTGATGCTGGCCGACTTGGACTCGATGTCAGTGACCAGGTTCCGGCAGAGCTTTCCGCCAGGCGACTGGGGGAATAATTTCGCCCCACGCAGGGCGAGCTTGTGGGCGGCCACGAGGTCATCTTGCTGTTGGAGCAGCCGCGCCTGGCGCTCCATCGCCAGGGCGGACAGGTCGAAGTCTGCATAGGTGCGGATGAAGTTCTCGAGCGCGGCCTGGTAGCGGGCGTCCTTGTCTTCGCCGAAGGCGACGTTCCAGCCCCAAGTCAGCCGGCCGAGGTCCGCGTCGGCAAAGGCAAATTGCGGGGCAGGGTCGTTCTTATGGAAGCGGAGGAGGTCTTGGTAGAGGCGGATGGCTTTGAGGATGGGGGAATCGGGGTCGCTGGAGCCGGGGTCTGCGCCTTGCGGGTCAGGCGAGGACGCCTGCCCTGCTCTCCAGGCGAGGAATTTGTCGGCGGCATCGAGGATCGGGCTGTCTGCCGAGAGTTCGAAGGCATTTTCGGGTTTGGCGGCGGCTTGCTCGCCGGAGGTGTAGAATTCGAGGGCCTGGTGAGCGATGAAATCGTAGAGGGTAGGCCGGTAGCTATCTGGCATTGTGCCCTTTTGCAGCAGATTATTCCACGCGCTGATGGGCGTGGCCTTGAGGATTTTCTCCGCGGCAAGGGACTTTTGGAACTGCTTGTCGATCTCGGCGAAAAGCCGGGACAAGTCCCAGGTGGTGAAATCCTTGCCCGGTTGCACGGCAGTGGCGGTGCGCTGCATGAACCGCCATTTGTTCTGTTGAAAATACTGCCAATACCATTCGGCCAGCAGGGTATCCATGAGCGGCGCCATTTCCTTTGGCGCCTTGGCAATCTCCGCCTCCAGGCGCGTGATCTTCTCCTCGGGCTTATTGCCCTGGATGTTGCCTTCGAGGGCGATTTTCTGGCCGATGGCTTTGACCGCTTCAGCGTAGGCTTTGTCCTTCATGGCGCCGGCAATGATCGGTTCCAGGTTGGTGATGGCGGTTTTGGGCAGGCCCTTTTGGATGGCTTCCTCGACGGTTTTCCATTGGGCATCGCGTGGACCGGCTTGGAGGGAGATGTTCATAAGCAGCAAGGTGGTAATTGCGGTCACTATGGAAGATAAAAGATGGAAGATGGCGGGTCGCCGCGGGGAGGACGATCCCGGGCAGCGGGGGGCACTAGGGGCAAAGAGTTTTCTCATAGGGGCTAAGCGGCTTCAATCGTTCGGTTTATATAATTTCAATTCCAGGCACAATCACCTTCCCATTAGACGGCAAGAGATGGTTTGTGCTCTAGGGACGGGTTTGGCAAGCCGAATTCGACAGAATTCGGCCAGATTAGGCAGCGAGGATAGGGGGCGGGCGAGACGCCCACCTTACTTTCTGGCGGTTCAGAGGCAGGCTTGTGTTTACCGGGGGAGTTGTCGATAATCCCGCCACGACAATATGAAACGAGTTGCTGCCATCGCCCTTTCGCTCGCCGGTCTGCTGACCTGTTCACTAATCGCGGCGAGGGCCGAACCATGGCCTTGCTGGCGGGGCCCGCGCGGGGATGGAACCTGCCTCGAGAAGAACGTTCCCGATAATTGGGATACAGCGGGCGCGCTTTGGAAGACTGAGATTCCCGGCCGGGGCCATGCCTCGCCGATTGTATGGGGTGATCGCATCTGCACCGTCACGGCGCTGCCGGACAGCCAGGAACGCTTGCTGGTTTGCCTCGACCGCAGCGGGAAGATTCTCTGGCAGCAGCCGGTCGTCTCGGGGCCGCTGGAGAAGCTGCACAAAGAGAACAGCTATGCATCCAGCACGCCCGCCACCGACGGCAAGATGGTTTTCGTCACCTTCCGCGTGGGGGACGAGATCGTGGTGGCGGCGCACGATCTGGCGAGCGGGAAGCAACTGTGGCTGGTTCGGCCCGGGACGCACGCCGGCGAGTGGGGGTTCAACAACGAACCGGTCATCTTCAAGGACAAGGTCATCGTTGATGGCGACAGCAAAGGAGATTCATTCCTGGTGGCGCTGAGCCGCGCGGACGGCAAGACACTCTGGAGCATCAAACGCGCGCATCGGGGGATCAGCTACAGCGCTCCGTTGATTCGCGAACTGGCCGGCCGCACGCAAATGATCCAGTGCGGCGACCGCTGCGTCACCAGTTTTGACCCGGATACGGGCCAGCAACGATGGACGGTTGATGGCCCTTCGGAAGAATTCGTCGCCACGCCGGTTTATAGCGAGCGCGCCGGGCTGGTTTTTGTCTGCAGCAGTTGGCCCAAACAAATCGTGCTCGCGATCCGGCCCGACGGCAACGGTGACGTCACCAAAACTCATGTCGCCTGGAGCGACACCAAGGGAGCGCCCTATGTCCCCTCCATGATTGTTGCCGGCGATTTCCTGCTCAGCGTCAACACGCCCGGTGTGGCATTCTGTTACGAGGCCGCCACCGGAAAAGTGCTTTGGCAGGAAAAGCTGGGCCGGCATCATGCCTCGCCGGTTCTCGTGGAGGGCTTGGTCTATTTTATCAATGACGACGGCGAAGTGAACGTGATCAAACCCGGAGCGCAATTCGAGCGTGTCGCGAAATACCAACTGGGCGAACCCTGTTACGCCTCGCCGGCGATCAGCGATGGCCAGGTGTTCCTGCGCGGCTTCAACCATCTGTTTTGCCTCGGCCGGAAAGACGGGATCAAGAAACCGTAGTCGGCGCTGATCTCAGCTCAGCAATCCAGAGAAAGTGCGCCGACTGCCGTCGGCGGCTACAGAGTCCAGCTTGGGAGAATGTCTGCGTCGAGAGATGTCTCGTGCGCGCGCAGGGCCAGTTTTCGCTCCGCCAACACTCCGATCATGGCTGCGTTGTCAGCACAGAGAGTCTTCGCAGCCAGTTTCAGGGTCAGTCCCTCGCGCTCGCAGGCGGTCGCGAGTTCACGGCGCAACGCGCGATTGCAGCTCACACCGCCGGAAGCGGTGACACACCTGACGCGAAGCCGCCTGGCCGCGCGCAGGGTCTTGGTCACGAGCACCTCGACGATGGCCGCTTGAACACTGGCGCACAAATCGCGCATGGCTTGCGCGTCATCGAGCAGGGTGGGATGGTCACGCAGAAAATACCGCACGGAGGTCTTTAGCCCGCTGAAACTGAAGTCATCGTTCGGGTCGTCGATCATCGGGCGGGGGAAATTGAACGCCCGGGGATTGCCTCCATCCGCCAACCGGTCAATTTCCGGCCCGGCGGGATAGGGCAAGCCCATCAATTTGCCGGCTTTGTCGAAACATTCACCCGCGGCGTCATCCACGGTCGAGCCGAGCAGGCGATGCGCCAATTCCGCTTGCACGTGGACCAACAGGGTGTGGCCGCCGCTCACGATCAGCGAAACATTTGGCTCAAGCTTCAGGAAATCAGCCACCGGCGGATTATCCTCGATCCACGGTGAGTACAGGTGCGCCTCGTGATGATGGATGCCGAGAAAAGGCCGGTGCAAAACAAAAGCCACCGCCTGCGCCGCCTTCAGTCCGACCATCAGCGCGCTGGGCAACCCCGGTCCCTGCGTGGCGGCAACTGCTTCCAGTTGATGCACCGCTACCCGTGCCTCACCCAGCGCGCTGCGCGCGACCGGCAGGAGGTTCCGCAGATGTTCGCGGGCCGCTAATTCCGGCACCACGCCGCCGTACTCGGCATGCAACTCGATTTGTGAAGAGACTACGTTCGACAGCACGCGGCCGTGATGAACTACCGCCGCGCTCGTCTCATCGCAAGAGGTCTCGAAAGCAAGGATGGGCACGGCGCGTGGGGTGCGTGATGCGTGATGCGTGATTCGTGAGGGGGGGGGGGCTATTTCGCGGCTAGTTTCTGGGGCTTGGCGGGAGGCTTTTCGGGTGCCGGGGCGCGTTGAGTGAAGAGAGTGATGCCTTTGAGCAGGTCCATGGCGCGCTCGAGTTGCGCATCGTGGGTCTTGGCGAGCCGCTCGCGATCTTTTTCTTCCAGGCTTTCCATCCCGCCGGGCGTGTGCTTGAGCTGAACCTGGTGTTCTTCCTCTTCCGTGATCGGCACCACGATGTCTGGTGTGATGCCTTCTTCATGGATGACCTTGTGACTCGGGGTGTAATACTTGGCCGTGGTCAGCCTGAGCGCGGGAACGCCGTCGGGCAGCGGCGCCAGCGGTATGATGCTTTGCACCGACCCTTTGCCAAACGTCTTCTCGCCCAGGATGATCGCCCGCTTCAGATCCTGGAGGCACCCGGCGACGATTTCCGAGGCGCTCGCACTGCCCAGGTTGACCAGGACCACCATGGGCATGTTGTGCAATTCATCACCGCGCCCGAGCGCCCGGCGCTCGGAATTCTGGCTCGGGTTGCGGCCTTCCGTCGTGACAACCAATTGGCCGCGCGGCAGGAACTTTTCGCACACATCCACCGCTTGTTCGAGCAGCCCGCCTGGGTTCCCGCGCAAATCCAGGACCAGCGCCTGCATCCCCTGTGCTTTGAGTTTCCGGAGCGCTGCTTCGAGGTCGGCACTGGTCTTTTCCCCAAACTGCACCAGGCGCACGTAGCCGATCTTGTTCTCGCCAATGGGAAATTCCTTCTTGCCGTTAATATCCTTGACCATGTCGATTTTGATGACCGCACGCTTGAGTTTGTAATCCTTCATCTGGTTGGATGACGGACGAAATACCGTGATCTGCACTTCGGTATCCGGTTCGCCGCGCAGGATTTTCACCGCATCGGCCAGGCTCATCTTCTCCGTGCTCTTGCCGTCGATCTTGACGATACGGTCGCCGGACACAATTCCGGCCCTGAGCCCCGGCGAATCTTCCATCGGGGTGACCACCGTGATGAAATTGTCCTTCATGGCGATGACAATGCCCAGCCCTCCGAACGCCCCTTGAGTGTCATTCTGCAGTTCCTTGTACTTCTCCGGCTCCATGAATTCGCTGTGCGGGTCGAGCGTGCTGATCATTCCCTTGAGCGCCGCATACACCAAGTCCTGGTAGGTCAGCTTCTGGCCATCCACGTAATCCTTGCGCACCTTTTCCATGACATAGGAAAAAAGCTCCATGCTCGGATAGGCCGAATCCTTTTCGGCCGCCTGCGCCGAGCTGAGGTAAATGCGGGCCCCGATCAGCAAATTAACCGTCAGGACAACTGTGACCAGGCCGTAAATAAGACGTCGCTTCATACTGTTCTCAATATCGTTCCGGCAGACAATAAGGGTCGAAACGCCTATTTGCAAGGAATGGGGGCGATCAAACTGCAATTCAGCCCGCCAAACACGGGCAACTGGAGGTGCTGCAATCAGATGTCTTTCCGCTGCCCGCCCCAATAGATTCCCCTGCCATGGCTTTTAACTCTTGCGTTGCCGGGTTAAGCGCGATGCATTGAGCGAAGAATCTTCAGGCCAAACCGTTCGTCGGGCGCGAGGACGCGACCGTGGGCTTTGAGTTCGCGGAGGGCCGCCAGGGTCATGCAGAAATCGACGGCGGACAGAGGGCGACCCCGCACGACACGCTGCCGCCAGCGTTGGGGGTCGGTGATTTCCTCGATTCCCTCGTTTGTGCCTGGATAAAATGAAACCAGCCAGTCGTCACGACGCAGATAACCTTCGGCCTCGCTTTTCGGCTCGAACCACGGATCGCACAACTGGATGCAGATGGACCGCTCGCGGTTGGCGCCCAGCCGATAGAACACGATTCGCCCGTCAATCTCCGCGAAATGATGGTAGGTGGTTTTGGGCGCATCGACTGGCTGGGAGGTGAACTGGGTCTGGAAACCGAGCCGGACGCCCCCGGACGCCTGAGGGTCTTTTTCAAAGCAAAGGTTTTCCTCGAGTATCCAGACCAGGTTCGTGGACAGGCCACGTTTGGTCAGCACGGTTTTCCATGCATCCAGAGCGACTTCAAACGGCGGGCGTTGATAGCAGCGAGCAGTTTCCATAACTCAAATTAGAGGGTGTTTCGCCTGAACCAGTCAACAAAAAGCGGAATACCCTGCTCGATCTTTACGCTGGGGTCGTAGCCGAGCCTGGCCCGCGCCTTCGTGACGTCCGCGCAGGTGATCGGCACATCACCAGGTTGCGGCGGTTGCCGGTCAATAATGGCCTTCTGGCCCAGGGCGCTCTCCAGTAGCTCGATGAGACGGTCCAGGCTCACGGTCTGTGACTCGCCCAGGTTGAAGACTTCATACCCGAACTCCTTCTCGGTGCAGGCCATGACGCCGTCAAGAATGTCGCTGATGTAAGTGTAATCCCGCGCCGCCGAGCCATCGCCAAAAACCGGGATCGGCTTGCCAGTGGTGATGAGTCTGGAAAACTTGTGAATTGCCAGGTCGGGCCGTTGGCGCGGGCCATAGGCGGTGAAAAACCGCAGTATCACCACGTCCAGACCATACACGTGGTGATAAACGTGGCCGAGCGCTTCGCAGGCCAGTTTGCTGGCGGCGTAAGGCGAAATGGCGCAGAAAATAGGGTCGCTCTCAGAAAATGGCACCTTTGAGTTCACTCCATAGACTGACGAAGAAGAGGCGATGGTGATTTTCCGGACGTGGTTGAGCCGCGCCGCCTCCAGGAGGTTCACCGTGCCTTCGACATTCACCCGCTGGTAAAGCGCCGGCTGTTGCAGACTCGGGCGAATTCCGGCTCGAGCGGCCAGGTGGACGATTTGGTCGAACTTCACGCTGCCGAGCAACTCGTCAAGCGCCGCCCGATCCGTCAGGTCGCCATGCACGAATTCAAACGGACGCGCCAGAGACTGAATCTCGCAGAGGTTTCGCCGCTTCAGCCGCGTATCGTAGAAGTCGTTGAGGTCGTCAAAAGCCCAGACTGCATGGCCGAAACGCAGCAAACGCTCGCAAACATGCGAACCGATAAAACCAGCGCCGCCGGTAACCAGAAAGTTCACATCGCAACGCTACCAGACCAGCCCGGCGGCTGTCGAGGGCCACCATTGTGCCCGGAGCGCCGGCTTTAGCCGGCTTTGGACGACCGATAGCCGAGACTGCCCGCCGGTAAGGGGGTGCGACCTAAGCCGGCTTTGGACGACCGATAGTCGAGACTGCCCGCCAGTAAAAGGGTGCGACCTAAGCCGGCTAAAGCCAGCGCTCCGGCGGTTACCGTTATCGTAATCGAGCTTTTGCTCGGCTGCCAGAGCCATTGCCTCCCGAGATGGCGGGCGTGGCTCCTACTTCCCCGGTGCCGCTGTTCGCGCAGCCTTCTTGCGGGTGAACGTCCCCGCCGTGGCGACCTTGTGGTTCTTGCCCGAGCCCAAGACTCGGACGACCATCGTGTCGGCGTTGACGAGCGTGCCGGTCGAGATCACGTCGTCCTCGACCATCGAGACCAACTTTCCATCCTCGCTCACGATCCCAAGCATGGTGTCCTTTGCCTTCGCGGACGACTTTGAACCGTAGAAGGCCCGCCCTTGCTGCTTCTCGACGACGATGGTGAAGGTACTGATAAGAATTTGCTTTTTGGCGCACCCGCTGTACTGACGACACTGTGCGGGTGATTGAGAATTGGTTTTTGTTCTCGGTCATTGCAATATCACCTTGCCGGACAGATCCCAAGGTGTCAGCAGAGTGTTTTCTGCCCCAAAGACCCTCACGCTATGATGCGCACTCAGACTTCAGACTTTAGACTCCAGACTTCAGACTTTAGACTTTAGACTCCCGACCATAGCCTGTTAACTATAGTCGGCATGAATCTAGCCATTGAAACAGTCGGGCTGACGCGCCACTTCGGCAGCCTGTGCGCGGTGGATGCGATCAACCTGCGCGTGGAACGTGGGACGTTCTACGGCTTTCTCGGCCCGAACGGCGCGGGCAAGTCCACCACCATCAAGATGCTGACGGGGCTGCTGGCGCCGACCTCGGGCACCATGCGGCTGCTGGGCGAAGATTTGGGCGACCGCGAACGGGCGCGGGCCGTGAAAGGGAGGCTGGGAGTGGTGCCGGAGAACCTCGCGCTGTTCGAGAACCTCACCGCGCGCGAATACCTGACGTTCATTGGCCGGATGTACCTGCTGCCGCCGGCGACCATCCGCGAGCGCACCGAGGAACTGCTGACCATGATGGACCTGGCCCAGGAGGAGAAGAAGCTGGCGCTCGAATACTCGCATGGGATGAGGAAGAAGCTCGCCCTGGCGGCGGCGCTGCTGCCCAATCCCGAACTGCTCTTTTTGGACGAACCGTTCGAAGGAGTGGATGCGGTGGCCTCGCGCGTGTTGCGCGACACGCTCAAACGCAGCGTGGAACGTGGGGCGACGGTGTTCCTGACGTCGCATGTGTTGGAGATTGTCGAGAAGCTGTGCTCGCATGTCGGGATCATCGCGCAGGGCAAGTTGGTGCATCAGGAGTCGATGACGGCCGTGCGGGAGCAAGGCTCGCTTGAAGAGCGGTTCCTCGCAGTCGTCGGCGCAGACCAATTCGAGCGCCAGAAGTTGAGCTGGCTGGAGGCCGGACGGTGAACTGGCAACATCTCAGAGCCATTCTGTGGTTGCGCTGGCGGCTGACGAAAAACCAGTTTGCGCGCGCCGGGCAGATCAACGCGGTGCTGTCCATCTTCATGCTGGCGATGCTGGTCCTGGGGGCCGTTGGCGCCGGCGTGGGGGGTGTGGTCGGCGGCGTGTTCGCCGGCTGGAAGGCCCCGCCCCAGGTCTTGCTGGTCATCTGGGACGCGGTTGTCTTTGTCTTTCTGGTTGTCTGGCTGAGCGGGCTGATGGTTGAAATCCAGCGTTCCGAAAGCATCGATCTCACCAAACTAATGCACCTGCCGGTGACGCTGCAGCAGGTATTCGTCTTTAACTACCTGGCATCCCACTTCACCCTCGGCATCATCCTTATCCTTCCGGGCATGTTGGGGCTTTGCGCCGGACTGGTGATCGGAGCGGGGCCTCTGATGGCGCTGCAGGTTCCGCTGGTTCTGAGCTTCGTTTTGATGGTGACAGCCTGGACCTACTGCGTCCGCGGCTGGCTGGCGGCGTTGATGTCAAACAAGCGCCGGCGGCGCACAATTATTGTTTGGGTCACGATCGCCTTTGTCCTTTTCTGCCAACTGCCAAATCTCTTCTTCAACTCGCGCTTTTTCCGCAAGCCAAGCCTGCCCAAACAAGCGGCGAACCAAACGCCCGGTCAGGGGCGTCAGGCGCCTGCCCTAACGCAGGGAGGCCTGGTGCTGCCGGATTCCGTCATGCAAGCGCACCTGGCCCTGCCGCCCGGCTGGGTTGGCTACGGCGCGATGGCGCTGAAAGAGCGCAACGTCTGGCCCGCGTTTGGGGCGGCGTTGGCAAACTGCTTCATCGGCGCGTTGGGCCTGATGCAGGCATATCGCTTAACCATCCGCTTCTACCAGGGCGCGGAAGGCCGGACGAAGCCGAGGCAAGTCGCGCAAAGTTCGCCCGGGCGGCGCGGGGTGTTGCTTGTCGAGCGCCGCCTGCCGTGGCTGCCGGATGATACGGCCGCGCTGGCGCTGGCAACCTTCCGCTCGCTGTTGCGGGCGCCCGAGTTGAAAATGGCCTTCATTATGCCGCTCGTGCTCAGCATTATGCTGGTTTCAGTGCGCTTGACGCGAAACCGAAACAACCTGCCGGAGACTTGGACGAGCTTCGCGGCGACGGTGGCGGCGGTGGTCGCCGTATTCTCGATCGCGCCGATGATGGCGAATGCCTTTGGGCTGGACCGGAATGGGTTCCGCGCACTGGTTCTGTTGCCGACCCGACGACATCACATTTTGCTGGCGAAGAACCTGGCCTTTCTCCCGTTCGTCGCCACGGTCGCCCTGGCCATGCTGATCGCGGTCAAATTCCTCCTCCGACTCTCCTCGGAAGCCTTCCTGGCAGGCGTGTTGCAAGCCGGCATCGCGTTCTTGCTGTTCTCTCTCGTGTGCAATTTGCTTTCCATCCTGGCGCCCTTCCGCCTGGCCGCCGGCACGCTCCAGGCCAAGAAACCCAAAGCCGTTGTGTTCGTAGCGGTGTTCATTACGCTGCTTCTCATGCCGCTGATCACGCTCCCTTTGCTGATCCCGGCTGGTCTCCAGATATTATTCTCCGCCATGGACTGGACCCCCTGGCTGCC
Source organism: Verrucomicrobiota bacterium (assembly GCA_037130375.1). GTDB lineage: Bacteria > Verrucomicrobiota > Verrucomicrobiia > Limisphaerales > UBA8199 > JAPLUA01. The sequence continues at coordinate 15,333 of JBAXTC010000008.1, forward strand.
GGTGAACTTACTGGCGACGCTCGGTTTGCTGGCGGTGGCAGGATGCCTTTACCGCTTCCTGCTGCCGCTGGAAGGCCGGTTGCTGGAGCGCCGGGAACAAGACATCCTCCGCGAGGTCACGGAAGAGGTGGAATAGCGCCTGAAGTATGGCCAAAGCGAATTGAACAAGTCACACCGGTTTTCGCCGCTTGACAACGAATCTCCCGGCTAACCAATCTGTAACCTGAAGTGTTTACAGACGAATCATTACACATCACCGGCAGCGCGTTCTTCCTGAGTCGTCCGCGGCCTTTACGCTGCGGCTGCCAGCCCCTCCCCTTGCTTCAACTTCTCGCGCCATGAAAGCCTCGTGGACTTTCCTGGCCGGGTTGGGGGCGGGCTTCCTATTGATGTTTGGCCTCACCGCGACCGCCTTCTACCTGAATCTAGGGGTGCCTGGTGACTCATCCCGCTGGGCTTTCGAACTCAACCTCAAAAAACGGCTCCTGGCCAATCAGACTGCCTCACCAAAACTCCTGGTGGTCGGCGGCTCAGCAACTCTCTTTGGCCTCAGCGCCAGGGAAATTCAAAAGCAAACGGGTTGGCGCACCATCAACATGGGCACTCATGCGGCTCTGGGAACCGCTTACATCCTCCACCTGGCCCAGGAAGCCGCCAAGCCGGGAGACACCGTTCTGCTGGTCTTGGAATATGAACTCTACAACTATGGAAAAGTAAAGCAAACTTGGGCCGACAAGCTCCTGGTTGATTACCTCGTTTCCCGCGACCCGGCCTTCTTCCACAGTTTATCTCCCCCCGAGCAGTGGACCGTGTTCATGTTGACCTCCTTCAGTCGCCTCGTACAAGGCCTGAAAGACCGCTGGCGGGCCGAGCGCCCTTACGACGATAGCAATTTTGGGGCTTATCGCGTGCGTTACCTCAACGAGTCGGGCGACCAGACCCATCACATCAAAGCCGTTCGCCCTCCGCAACGAAACGAAGTTCTTGAGTGGAAATCCGCTTTGGCTCGCGGAATGCCCGAACATCCCGAAGGATTCTCTGTGCTTACCTCCTTTTGCGCCTGGGCGCGGACAAATCAGGTCCGGATCCTGGCTACGTACCCGAATATTTGCGACCAGCCGGGCTACCACGAACAGACTGCCAAGCAGGTTGCCCAAACCATCAAGGACTTCTTCTCCCGCTTGAACGTTCCCGTGATCGGCGACTATACCGATGCGCTGCTTCCGCGGGACCAGTTTTTTGATACCAACTACCACCCGACCGAGGAAGCCGCCCTCGCCCGAACACAACGCCTGATTCCTAAGCTGAATGCCGCTCTAACCGCTGCTCACAATTAGAGCCCGAAAGCCGCAGGCATCCTTCCCTCAACGCTCGAGCGGGCCCCATTATCCGGCATAGCAGCGCAGGAAGTCGCCATTCATCCGACCTCTTCACCGTTCTAACGCTTTAACTGCTCTCAACCAGTCGCTACCCTCAAACCCCGGCAAGCTTCCGGCGGACGTCACAGGAGTCCCTGGGAAATACCCTGGTCATGCTGAATCGTGCAGCCCGTTAGCGTCGCGGCATGGTCAGAGGCCAGAAAAGCCACCAGCGCACCGAATTCAGCCGGGTTCTGAAATCGCCCGGCGGGCAAGTTCCGAACACGCTCTGCCTCAACCACGTCAAGTCCAACGCTCCTCCTTGTCGCTTCATCCTGCATGAGTTGAAGGGCACGATCCGTACGAAACGCGCCGGGGCACACGTTGTTAATGGTAATGTTATGGCGAATCAACTCCGGCGCCAGCGTCTTGGCCAGGGCCACGACGCCGGTTCGGAACACATTCGAGAGAACCAGCGAGGGTGCGGGCTGTTTCACAACCACGGACGCAATGTTGATGACCCGGCCCCAGCGGCTCTTGATCATTATCGGCAGAACCAGCCGGTAAAGATCGACGACATATCCCAGCAACGACTCATAAGCCCGCAGCCAATCCTCGCGGTCGGTCTCAAAAAAACTGCCAGGCTTTGGACCTCCAGAGTTTGCCACAAGGATGTCTAGCGTCCCAAAAGCCTTCAGACCTGCCGCTACCACGCGATCAACCTCTCCACTGCGGGAAAGGTCAGCTTGCACCTCTACGACCTCAACCCCATGCGCCTTTCGAATGTCCGCCGCCGTCGCCGACAAAACCTCGTGATTCCGCGCGCACATAATGAGGCGACACCCGGCGGCGGCAAGTTGCTCGGCGCAAGCCCGCCCCAGCCCTTTGCTGGAAGCGCACACCAGCGCGGTTCGATTGTTGATGCCCAGGTTCATTGCTATGCAGAAACTAAAGCGTCCCATCCAAATGGTTCGTCCGGTGAAATGGGCCGTGCCGTGACGGATGCGACCACTCGATCGACGAAGCGAGGTTCGATCCCGTTTCCCGGCCGTTTGAAGGCAAGCTCGTCGCGCGCAATCCGATGGCCAACCGGCAACGAGTGGCGGGCGACAATGCTCCGGCGCATCACCTTGCGATCCGGCAGTTCGCCAGGCGCCACAATCTTGTCCAGCGTGCGAATGCTGGAAGTCACTCCGCGCGCCATCCGAACCGCTTCCGCCATTTCCCCTGGCTCCAAACAAATGTGCCAGTCCGGCCCGCGCTCGGCCCGGCTTATTGCCATGTGCTTCGTCACCACAGCCGCGCCGGCAGCTACAGCGGCAGCCGGCATCCATTGGTAGGCCGTGTGGTCGATGAATCCCACCGGCACGCCGTATCGGCTGCGAAGCATGCCAATCGCCCCAAGGCAGGTTGCCTCCGCCGGCACTCCGCCGCTGCTCGTCGCCATGATGTGTTGTCCGAGCAACAATGCGAATGTGTTCGCTCCGTGGTCACGCACTCGGGCCACGGCCCAGTCGATCTCATCCAGTGTCGCCAGCGGAATGCTCAGAAAGAAAGGGCGGCTCGATTCACAGACGGCATCCAGCATTTCCGGATTTGTCAGGTCCGACGCGTTCACATTGAAAGCGGCGCATCCCGCCTGGCTCAGCAGGCGCACCAGACGAGGGCTGAAGGCACACGCGATGAAGCCCAATCCTGCCTCGCCAGCCGCCTGCGCCAGATAAACGATTTGCTCGCTCGTGAATTCACGCGACTTGTAGATATCATAACCGGGATGGGAACGAACATAGAAGTCGTCGGCGTTCGCCAACTGAAATTCGATACCGTCGGCCCCGGCGCGACCGGCCGCTTGGATCATATCCAGCGCAACCGGGTGGCGCCCGAGGTTGGCCTGTCCCTCCTCGATGATGAACGGCACTTCGCCCTGTGCAATGTCTCGCTTGCCAATAAGAAATGTGTTCATTCGGACCCAGGTTACATTGATTTCACCCAGGTTACATTGATTTCAATACGGTGAGCCAATCTACCGGCGCACGGTGTCCGCATCAAGCTCAAATGTGCTAAAGACCGCTTAAGACAGGACGGATTCAAGAAATCGTAGCCGCCGACGGGAGTCGGCGCTAATCTCAGTAATTGAGGAAAAGTGCGCCGACTCCCGTCGGCGGCTACAAATTTGCAGGTTCTTGAATCTGCCCTGGCGATTGCTTGCAGCCAGATTTCTCCGCTTGACAACAAATCTCCCGACTAACCAACCTATGAATCAAAGTGTTCAAAGACAAATCAATTCTCATCACCGGCGGCACCGGCTCGTTCGGGCACCACTGCATTCAAGCGCTGCTCGACCGCTACGCGCCGCGCAAGGTCATCGTCTATTCCCGCGACGAACTCAAGCAATTCGAGATGCAGCAGCGATGGTCCGGACCGCAGATGCGCTACTTCATCGGCGACGTGCGCGACTACGAGCGGCTGCGGGTTGCCCTGCGAGGAGTCGATTTTGTCATTCATGCCGCCGCTCTCAAGCAGGTGCCGGCCGCCGAGTATAACCCCATGGAGTGCGTCAAAACCAACATCCACGGGGCCGAAAACGTCATCGCCGCCGCCATCGAGAACGAAGTCGAAAAAGTGGTTGCGCTCTCGACCGACAAGGCGGCCAACCCCATCAACCTTTACGGCGCCACCAAGCTGGTCTCAGACAAGCTCTTTGTGGCCGCGAACAATATCGCAGGCGGACATCGCACCCGCTTTGCCGTCGTGCGCTACGGCAACGTCGTGGGGTCACGAGGCTCGGTGCTGCCGCTGTTTCAAAAACTCCTGCGGGAAGGGGCGCGGGAGCTGCCGATTACTGACGCGCGCATGACGCGCTTCTGGATCACGCTCTCTCAAGGGGTGGATATTGTGCTCAAGAGCTTTGCCCGCATGCATGGCGGGGAGGTGTTCGTGCCTAAGATCCCATCCATCCGCATCATGGACCTGGCGAAAGCCGTCGCGCCGCATTTGCCTACCCGGGTCATTGGCATCCGGCCGGGTGAGAAACTGCATGAAGTAATGTGTCCGCTGGACGACTCGCATCGCACGCTTGAGCTGGCGGACCATTACGTCATTCAGCCCAGCATCCGCTTTGCGCAGGAGGTGGATTTCAAGCTGAACCGTCTGGGTGAGTCCGGGCAGCCCGTCGCGGAGGGGTTCGAATACAACTCCGGAACTAATCCGCATTTCCTCACGGTGGATGAACTCCGGCCCATGTCGGCCGCATGAAGCTCATTCGGCGATGGTTTCGCCTTTTCCCAAAATTGCACCGTGGGCAATAACAAGGGAGTCTATCCGGTAATTGGCGAAAATGTGCGGATGATGGCCTATCCCCGTAATCGTAATCGCGCATGATCTTAGCCATCATTCCCGCCCGCGGCGGCAGCAAGCGCATCCCGCGCAAGAATATCAAGCCGTTCTGCGGAAAACCGATGCTCGTTTGGTCGATCGAAGCTGCCCGGGCGGCGGCCATTTTCGATGCCATCGTGGTTTCCACCGACGACGACGAGATCGCCGCGGTGGCGGAGAGCAACGGCGCCGAGGCTCCGTTCCGCCGCCCAGCCGAACTGGCCAACGACCATACCCTCACACTTCCGGTATATGCCCATGCGATTCGTTGGTTTGAAGAACATCGTCGCGCAGTTACCTTCGTTTGTGGCATTTTCCCAACCGCCCCGTTTCTGCAACCGCATTACCTGCGCCAGGGGCTGGATTTGCTGCGCAACGACGCCGACGCCGACTTCGCCTTCAGCGCCACCTCTTTCGACTTCCCCATCTTCCGCTCGCTCAAACGGAACGTGGACGGCACCGTATCGATGTTCTGGCCGGAGCACGAGTTGACACGCTCGCAAGATTTGCCCGAGGCCTGGCACGACGCCGGACAGTTCTATTGGGGCCGGAAGGAAGCCTTCCTCAAAACAGATCGTCTGTTCTCCGCGCGTTCTTATCCAGTAATCCTGCCGCGGCATTTGGTTCAGGACATCGACAGCCCGGAGGACTGGACCCAGGCCGAGATCATGTTCCGCGTTCTAACGAGCCATGCCTGATCGCCTTCTCATCCGCGCTGATGGCAGCGCCCGCACCGGCACCGGTCACGTGATGCGTTGCCTGGCGCTGGCGCAAGGCTGGCAACGCACCGGTGGGCAAGTAGTATTCGCCCAGGCGGAATCAACGCCAAAACTGGTGGAGCGGCTGAACCGCGACGGCATGGAAGTCGTGCAGTTACACGTTGCTCCAGGCACTCCGGAGGATGCCGCCCAAACCGCGGAACAGGCTCGTTCGCGCGCCGCGTCGGCGATTGTGGCCGATGGCTATGCTTTCGGCGCGGCATGGCAGCAGCGAATCAAGGCTGCAGGATTCCGGTTGCTGCTGCTGGACGATTATGCCCATGCAGAACATTACAGCGCGGATTGGGTGTTGAATCAAAACCTGAATGCCGATGCGAATCTCTACGTCCAACGCGAACCTTATACACAACTTTTGCTGGGCACTCGTTACGCCCAACTCCGCCACGAGTTCCTCGCCTGGGCCAAGTGGCAGCGCGGTTTCCCGCCTGTGGCGCGCCGAGTCCTCGTCACGCTCGGCGGCAGCGACCCCGATAACGTCACCAGCAAAGTAATCGCCGCGCTCGCTCCCCTGCACGAAGCGGAAATCGTGGTGGTCGTCGGCGGCAGCAACCCGCGCCTGGCAGAGCTTGAAGCCGCTGGCCGCACAGCACAGTCAACCTTGCGGCTCGTTGTGGACGCCACGAACATGCCGGAATTAATGGCGTGGGCCGATGTGGCGGTCGCGGCAGCCGGCACGACTTCGCTGGAACTTGCCTTTATGGGATTGCCGGCGCTAACCTTCGTCCTCGCTGACAATCAGCGCGCCAGTGGCGAGCAATTGCAGACCGCCGGCCTCGCCCGAAATCTGGGCTGGCATTCGGATGTCTCGCCGGACCGGATTCTCGACGCGCTGGCTGAGTTGCAGACCGATCTGCCGGCGCGCCTCGAGATGTCGCAGCGCGGCCGCGCGGCGGTGGACGGCGCCGGTACCGAGCGGGTGGCCGCTATCCTGCGCGCAAACTGATTTACAGATGACCAACGCAACAGAAACCAAAGGCGACGTGCAGGCGTTCTGGAACAGCCGCGCCGGCCTCGGGCAATGGGCCGGCACGCGTGACGTGACCGCCAAGCAACTCGAAATGGAAGCGCTGGCCGCCCAGGTGCGCGACGGCATGCGCGTGCTCGAAGTCGGTTGCGGCAACGGCATTACCGCTCTGGAAATCGCCCGCCGCCATCATGTGCGTATTGTGGCGATCGATTTCGCCGAGGACATGATTTCCGCCGCCAGGAAGTTGGCCGAGGGGCAGGAACTGAAAGGCGCCGTCGAGTTCAAGGTCGGCGACGTGCGGCAGATGGCGGGCATCGCCGAGCGCTTCGACCTGATTTACACCGAGCGCGTGCTCATCAACCTGCCCGACTGGCCGGCACAGCGTCAGGCACTCGCCGATGTTACCGCGGTCCTTGCCCCCGGCGGCGTTTATGCGATGTGCGAGAATAGCCAGGATGGCCTCGATTGTCTCAACACCCTCCGCGCGCGCGCCGGCTTGCCCGCCATCCAGCCACCGTGGCACAACCGCTATTTCCGTGACGCGGAGCTGGCGACCGTCCACCTGCCAGGCATCCAACTTGAAGCCACGCACCACTATAGCGCCACCTATTATTTCCTCAGCCGCGTCGTGAACGCCTGGCTTGCCGCCCGCGATGGCAAAGAGCCGGATTACGAAGCGCCCGTAAGCCAGCTCGCACTCAAACTGCCATCCTTTGGCGAATGCGGCCAGGGTCGGCTTTGGCTTTGGCGCAAAGCATCCTGAATCGGAGGCATCGTGCAAACCATCACCATCAACGGACGCGAATACGGAGCAGGCCGCCCCTGCTACATCATCGCCGAAATGTCGGCGAACCACGGCCAGAAGTTCGACCACGCCGTCGCCCTCGTCCGGGCCGCCAGCGCCGCCGGCGCTGACGCCATCAAGCTTCAGACCTACACCCCCGACACGCTCACCATCCGTTGCGATAACGAATACTTCCTCATCCGCGGCGGCACACCCTGGGATGGGCGCACGCTCTACGACCTTTACGGCGAGGCATATACCCCCTGGGACTGGCATCCCAAGCTAAAGGCGGTGGCGGATGAGGAAGGACTGGATTTCTTTTCCACCCCGTTTGACTCGAGTGCGGTCGATTTCCTGGAGTCGCTCGACGTGCCCGCGCATAAAGTCGCATCCTTCGAGTTGGTGGACCTGCCTCTGCTCCGTAAAATCGCGAGCACCGGCAAGCCGGTCATCATGTCCACCGGCATGGCCACCCGGGAGGAAATCGAGGAATCCGTGCGCACCCTCCGCGACGCGGGCACCCAGCAACTGGCACTCCTCAAGTGTACCAGCGCCTACCCCGCGCCGCCCGAGGACATGAACCTCCGAACCATTCCGCACCTGGCGGAGACCTTCGGCGTGCCGGCAGGGCTCTCTGACCACACCCTGGGCATCGCCGTGCCAGTAGCGGCCGTCGCGCTCGGTGCCTGCATCATGGAAAAACATCTCACGCTGTCCCGATCAACGCCGGGTCCGGATGTCGCGTTTTCTCTGGAGCCGCACGAGTTCAAGGCGATGGTCGAGGCCGTCCGCATCGCCGAACGTGCCCTGGGACGGGTCGTTTATGATCCCTCCGAAAAGGAAAAATCCAGCCTCGCTTTCCGCCGGTCGCTCTTCGTGGTGCAGGACATGAAACCGGGCGATCGTTTCACTCCTCAAAACGTTCGTTCCATTCGGCCTGCCTATGGCTTGCATACGCGTCATTGGGACGTGGTGTTGGGCAGCCGGGCCGCGTGCGAGATTAAGCGCGGGACGCCCCTGAACTGGAACGTAGTAAAACGCGCGGAAAATCCATGATGGGCGTCGTGCCCACTCCCAGCGCTGTATTCTTCGCGTCTTCGCGTCTTCGCTGTTCATCCCGCTCCAAGCTGAGAGCGTCCGGGTCTCGGCGGGTCAAGGCCAAAGCACAGGAGATCAATTTGACTTCGGCAACCCTGAAGGTAATCTCCGGAACATGAAGTCTTGCAATCGGATATTCGGCGCTCTGCTGTTACTCACCACAACGATCTCCTTGTCCAGCCTGGCGGGAGAAATCGAGAAAGGCTTCACCTCCATGTTCAACGGAAAGGACTTGACCGGCTGGGAAGGCCTGCCGGGGGCGTGGAGTGTCGTGGACGGCGCGATCACGGCGGAGAGCACGCCAGAGAAACCCTGCAAACAGGCCCATTATATCATGTGGCGGGGCGGCAAGCCGGGGGACTTCGAGCTGCGGACGGATTTCCGCCTGCAGGGAGCCGGCGGCAACTCCGGCATTCAATTTCGCAGCCGGGAGCTGCCCAACTGGGACACCTCCGGTTACCAGGCAGACATGGAGAATGGCAGTCAATGGTTCGGCTGCCTCTTCGAGCACACTCGCGCCGGTATTGCCATGCGCGGCGAGAAGGTCTTCATCGACAAGGATGGGAAAAAGACTGTCGCGTCCGTCACGGTCCCCGAGAAGGTGCAAAAACTCACGGCCGGCAATGGTGCCGCGGGCGGAAATCTCTCCCTGAACGCCGCCCTGCTTCGGCAGGTGAAAATGGGCGAGTGGAACTCGTACACGATCATCGCGCGCGGCCCCGACATCACTCTGAAGATCAATGACATCGTCATGAGCCAGGTGACGGATCAACAGTCGGGCGTGGCCGCCAAAGACGGCGTCATTGCCCTCCAAATGCATCCCGGCCCTCCGATGAAGGTCCAGTTCAAGAATATCCGGATTAAGTTGCTTGATCCCAAATGATCCCAGCCCATCTGCCTGGGCCATCCGCACTTATTAGATAACAACCCTCCAACAGAAACGCTCGCCTGTGAAAAGACGCGAATTCCTCCGCCGTTCCGCCGCCGCCACGGCAGTCCTTGGGTTTCCCATGGTAGTCGCCCGGGAAGTGCTTGGCGCCACCCGCCGTCCCGGACCGAACGACCGCATACAAGTCGGGTTTATCGGCCTGGGCGGCCGCGCCCGTTGGATTCTCAAGAATGAGGGCTTGCCCGGAGCCGACCTCATCGCCGCCGCCGATTGTTCCCTCACCCGTATCAACGAAGCCGCCCAGCGTGTGGAGGGCGGCGACAAATGGAGGAAGTATCAGCATTACCGCGACATGCTGGAAAAGGAAAAGCTCGACGCGGTATTCGTGGAAACGACGACGCACGCCCGCGTGCTAATCTGCATTCACGCCATGCAGGCCGGCTGCGACACCTACGTGGAAAAACCCCAGAGCCTCACGGTGGCCGAGGGACGCACGCTGGTCAAAGCCGCCCGCAAATACAAGCGGATCGTGCAAACCGGTTCCCAGCAGCGCTCGATGCCCATCAACATGCACGCCAGCAAGCTCGTGCGCGACGGCGCCATCGGAAAGGTGCATACCGTAATCACCTGCAACTTCGCCCCGGGCCGGGTCTGGAAACCGCGCGATACGCCGGATCAACTCCCCGCCGGCCTGGATTGGGATCAATGGTGCAACCAAACCGAGATCCGTCCCTTCTACCTCGAGTTATTCAATAGCTGGGGCGAGTTCGTGCAATTCGACGGCGGCGGCCAAAGCTGGGGTGTCACTGGCTGGGGCACGCACAGCCTAGACCAGGTCCAATGCGGCCTTGGCACGGATGACACCGGCCCGATCGAAATCTGGCCCGAGGACCGCGGACCCCGCTGCAAAGTGACCATGCGCTACGCCAATGGCGTCCAACTCAAGATCGAGGGAGCCAATCGTAACATGGAAGACCTGGGCGCCATCTTTGTCGGCGATAAGGGCCGGATTGAAATTCTCCGGGGAGACTACACCGCCGACCCGCCGGAACTGCGTCAGCACGCGCCGCCTGTCACTCCGCAGGGACCGAAAGAGTCTGTCCCCCACTTCGAGAACTTCTTCGAGTGCATCCGAACCCGGAAGCCGACCCATGCCGATGCCGAAACCGGCCACCGCGCCACGACGCTGTGCCATCTCCTCAACAACTGCCGCGCAGTGCAACGCAAACTCCGTTGGGATCCCAAGAAGGAGCAATTTGTCGGCGACGACGAAGCCAATAAACTGCTCTCTCGTCCGCGTAGGAAAGGCTACGAACTACCCAAAATCTGACTAAGGTGAATTACCGGTACGCACCGGGCGCATAGCTGGCGGCTTTGAATCGCAGGATATCCCGATCCACCGGCGAGGTGCCTGCGGCCATGATGCCTTTGGCTCTTGCGGTTGTCGGCTCCCGCCAGTGCCATGCCTCGGAGCGGCCGTCGGCAAACGAAACCGCGCCGCCATTGCCGTGCCGGCTGGCGGGTGAATTTGGCCAGATCGTACCGGCGGCGGTAAACACGCCAAAATCACCGTCATCAAGACTGGTGTAGCTGCCGGTCAAGTCCATCGGATCGGATTGTTCGTCCACAAAAAAGAGGGCGTCTGAAGGACCCGGCAGCCTGATGCTGCTGAACTTCAGATTCTCTTTGATCCCAGGATGGCAGAGGTCACCCAGATCTCGCGTTTGAGCGCCCATCATGCAACTGAGCGAATAACTGCGGACGCGCGGCGTATTCTTGCCTGACATGGGGAAATTGTCGCCCGGGCAGCGGTAGATGGTCACGGACTGGTTGTAAGTGAACAGGAGGGCGGCGCGGACATCGGCCAGGTTGGTGGCACCGGGCAGCCTGCTCACATCCCCGCTCACCCAAGCGTTGGTGCTCATGGCGTAATTCGGCACAATCCAGTCCGCCTGATCCGCGCCGTAAAGCACTGCGGCCAAGGTCAGTTGCCTCAAATTATTGACGCAACTGATCGCGACGGCCTTTTGTTTCGCCCGGCTCAAGGCGGGCAGCAACAGCGCGGCCAGGATCGCGATGATGGCGATGACCACCAACAGCTCGATCAGTGTGAACCCTGCCCTCCAGCCCATTTCTGTCCTGCTTCTCGTGTTCATAGTTTTGACCGATCAGAAATTAGTTTTGGGGTACGACCGCTTGTTTTACTTGGCGCTGCGCGGGTGAATTTGTTGTGTTGATTCTGTTGTCTTTCATGCATGGTTGCAATATCAGCCATTGGTCTGCAAGACAGTAATCGGTAATCGGTAATCGGTACTCAGTAATCGGTGATCGGTGATCGGTAATCAGTAATCAGGCCTGTTTTGGGCTAAGAGGCGACGGACGGATCGGGCATCTTTCACTGCGGCTGCGGCGCCGCTTGGTTCTTGGTAATTGGAGCTACCGTGCGCTACTATTTCGGCATGCCTAAGAAACTATTCCTGCTGGATGGAATGGCGCTGGTCTATCGGGCGCACTTCGCGTTTGTCAGCCGCCCGATCCTCACGTCCAAAGGCGTGAATACCTCGGCGCTTTACGGGTTTACCCAGACCTTGCTCGACATCCTCAACAGCCAGCAGCCCACGCATATCGCCGTGGCCTTCGACACCCAGGCGCCGACACAGCGGCACGTGGAGTTTCCCGCTTACAAGGCGACGCGGCAGAAGATGCCCGAGGACATCAGCCAGGCCCTGCCGCACGTTCGCCGCATGGTCGAGGCCTTCCGAATGCCGGTCCTGATATGCGACGGTTTCGAGGCAGACGACATCATCGGCACGCTGGTTCGCCGCGCGGAAAAGGAAGGGTTCACCTCCTACATGGTCACGCCCGACAAGGATTTCGGCCAGTTGATCGATGAGCACACGTTCCTCTACAAGCCCGCACGCATGGGCAACGAGGTGGAAATCATGGGATTGCCCGAGATACAGAGCCGCTGGGGCGTGCAACGGCCCGAACAAGTGGTCGATGTGCTGGCATTGATGGGCGACGCGTCCGACAACATTCCCGGCGTGCCGGGCATCGGCGAGAAAACCGCCATGAAGCTCATCGCCCAGTTTGGGAGCGTGGAAAATGTCCTCGCTCACGCGGGCGAACTGACCGGTCGCGTGAAGCAATCAATCGAGACCAATCACGAACTGGCGCTGCTGTCGAAACGGCTCGTAACGATCAATATCGCCACGCCGTGTTCCGTCGATCTGGACGCGCTCAAGGTGCAGCCCGCGGACGAGGAGAAGCTCAAGGCCCTGCTGGTCGAGTTCGAGTTCAACTCGATTGGCCGGCGTTTGTTTGGCGAAGACTTCAAGACCGGATGGGGCGTCCTCGCAGAAAGTAGGGCAGGCGTCCCGCCTGCCCAGGCTCCGTCGTTGCCTTTAAGTCCGAGCCGCTCCAAGGGCAGGCAGGACGCCCACCCTACTACTGGTGAGCTTGCGCTATTTCCGGAAATGGAGGGAGCGGCGGCGGAAACGAAGCCCGAGCCGGCTGTTGCTGCGCCTGCGTCGAACCTCAAGACCATCGCCGATGTTCCGCACGAATACCATCTAGTGGACTCGGCCGCCGAGCGCGCGAAGCTCATTCAGGTATTGCAGAGCCTGGACTCCTTTTGCTTCGACACCGAAACCACCGGCCTCGATCCCAAAGCGGCGCGGCTGGTCGGGCTGGCTTTCTCGTTCAAGCCACACACCGGTTATTACATCCCCGTCCCGAACGACCCCGCCGCGGCCAGGCGCGTGCTCGATGACTTCCGGCCCGTGCTCGAATCCGACCGCATCGAAAAGGTCGGGCACAATCTGAAGTTCGATCTCAGTGTGCTCCGGTGGCAGGGTGTCTCGGTCCGTGGCAAACTGTTCGATACCATGATCGCTCACAGCCTCATCGAGCCGGAGATGCGGCACGGCATGGATTATTTGTCCGAGATTTATCTGGGCTACACGCCGGTGCCCATCAGCCAACTGATCGGCGACGCCAAGACCGGGCAAATCAACATGGCCGACGTGCCGGTCGCCAAAGTGGCCGAATACTCCGCCGAGGATGCCGACGTGACCTGGCAACTGCGCGCCGCGCTCGAGCCGTTGCTCAAAGAAAAAGGCCAGGAACGGGTCTTCTACCAGATTGAATCGCCGCTGATCCCGGGGCTGGTCGGGATGGAATTCGAGGGCATCAAGGTCGATGCCGCCGCCCTTGCTGATTTCGCCGCGCAGCTCTCAAAGGAGATGGGTGAGTTGGAGAAGACCATTTATCGGCTGGCAGGCACGACGTTCAATCTGAACTCGCCCAAGCAGCTTGGGCAAATCCTGTTCGATCTCCTGAAAATCGGCAACGCGCCCAAGAAGACCAAGACAGGCCAATACGCCACTGACGAACAAACGCTGGCCACCCTCGCGACCGATCATGAGATCGTCCAGCGGCTCCTCGAATACCGCACCGCCACCAAGCTCAAATCCACGTACGCCGATGCCTTGCCCCAGGCGATCTGGCCCCCGACCGGCCGCGTCCATACCACCTACAACCAGGTGATGACCACCACGGGCCGCCTCAGCTCGCAAAACCCGAACTTGCAGAACATTCCCATCCGCACCGAGCGCGGCCAGGAAATCCGCAAGGCATTTGTCGCGCGCGACGCCGGATTTGTTCTGCTCTCAGCGGACTATTCCCAGATCGAACTGCGCGTCATCGCCGCGTTGAGCCGGGAGCCGGCGCTGCTCGAAGCGTTCAAGAGCGGCGCGGACATCCATACCGCCACGGCCGCGCGGGTGTTCGGCGTGCTTCCCGAACTGGTCACCCCCGAGATGCGGCGCAAGGCCAAAATGGTCAATTTCGGAATCATCTACGGCATCTCGGCGTTTGGCTTGTCGCAGCGACTCGGTATCCCGCGCAAGGAGGCGGGCGACATCATCGACCAATACTTCCGGCAATTCCCGGGCATCCGGCGCTACCTGGACGACACCATCGCTTTCGCGCGCGAGCATGGCTACGTCGAGACTGTCGCTGGCCGGCGCCGCTACATCCGCGACATTCGGTCCGCGAACAACGCGGTGCGCGCCGCAGCCGAGCGCAACGCCACCAACGCCCCCGTCCAGGGCTCAGCCGCCGACATGATCAAGCTCGCGATGATCACCATCCATGACGAGTTGGCCCGCCGGCAGCTCAAGACCCGCATGTTGCTCCAGGTCCACGATGAACTCGTGTTCGACCTCTACACAACCGAAGAAAAGGAAGTGCGCGCGCTGGTCGAGGAGAAGATGAAAACAGCCATCCCGCTGGACGTGCCGATCGAAGTGGAAATTGGCGTGGGCGAGAACTGGCTTGCGGCGCATTAACGCTCACCATGAACTCTGGCCGAGTGCACAGGGCGGATTCAAGAAATCGTAGCCGCCGACGGGAGTCGGCGCTGATCTCAGTAATTGAGGAAAAGTGCGCCGACTCCCGTCGGCGCCTACAAATTTGTGGGTTCTTGAATCCACCCTGGGGAGACGCCAAGGGCGTCATTCATACCAGCCCAGGGCAACGCCCTGGGT
>JBAXTC010000080.1:0-16986 GCA_037130375.1 Verrucomicrobiota bacterium
TGAGCGCCTGCGAGGACTACCGAATGCGTGCGACGATGGATCCCGGTCCGGGCTATTACCGCCCCATCAACCAGGAGCGCAAAGCGGCTCTGAACGTGTTCTACGAGCAGACCGCCCTCGGCATGTACAACGGCTTCGCGAAGCGGATGGCGCTTTACGCCGAGAAGGGTGATGCGCACCAGAAACAACTGGCGGCGCTCTTTGCCGAGGCGCAGAAGCGCTCGCCCTGATCGTTTGCCCCCACCCCCTGATGCCCACGCGCACCAAGACCGAGCAAGCGTCAGTCCGCACTATTGACACGACCCGCGTGACTCGCGTAGCGTCAAAAGCAATTTCCTGAGCGCCAAGGTGAAGTCTTGCCATCAGTTTGCGCCAGCGGACGCGCCTGGCTCATGCGGTGAAGCGTTTCAGAAAGACCGAGGGCCGGAGAATCTCGACACCGAACGGCTTTCCCAAGTCGAGCAAGTCCTTGTCGTAAGTGACAATGACGGCCCGGGCGGAAAGCGCGGCGGCCAGGTGCGGATCGTCCTGAGGATCACGGCTGCGCGGCTTGCCGAGCGGCGCGGGTTCGACGAGGCGGACTTTTTCCAGATACCACACCAGCGCTCCGCCAACGTTCTGAGCGCATTTCCGGTGACGCGCCAGGCGGATGGCCATCTCGCGCGTTTCTTCCAGAGTGAACTCGGTGCCAAAGGCGAATGCCTGGCGGCGGGCGAGCTTGACCAGACAAGCCCAGGCTTCACCGCGAAACACCATCCCGGCGGCGGCCACATTCGCGTCAACGACGACGCGCACGGATTTCCTTCCTTACCTGTTTTTGAATCGTGAGAATTTCACCAATGTCCGCCTCCGAAGGCCCCGCGGGGGCTCCGTCGGTTGCCGCCGCCAGCAGGCGCACGTCGGCTTCGACCTCCTGGCGAATCTTCTCCCGCACCAGGTCGCGAAAGAATTCGCTGGCGTTGCCGTAGTCGCGTTCCACGGTCGCGCGGACAAACTCCGCCATCGGTCCTGGCAGCGAAATGTTCATGGTAGCCATCTTCATACGCCGCCCATCTTACAATCATTGCCAACCATTGGCAAGTTCCGCTAGGGAGAGTATTCAGGGAGCCGCTTTTCCTTTGTCAATGGGCGCCGAGAGCTGCAGCGGGAGCGGTTTGTTGGTGATCAGGCCAATCCCGCGGCCTTTGCTGCCACAAGCACAGTAGTAAAGGTAGAAGGTCTCGTTCTTCGGGTTGTAAACCAGTGAAATTTTGTGCGCGTATTGTTTGTCCAGCCCGCTGGGATTGCCACCCGCTTGGTAGAGCGGTTCCGGGTGGGCCACCCAATGCACGAGGTCGCGCGAAAAAGCCGCCATGATGTGCGCGCCGTCGCGCCCGACACCAAAGTAAAACAGGGTCCAGTGATCTCCGTCGCGGAACACCTTCGGATCGGAAGCAAACTGCGCATCGTAGCCACCCGGGTGATTACGGATGACGGGATTGGCGGGATACCGCATCCAGTTCAGCAAGTCGGTGGAAAAGGCGAGGCCGGTTTGTTCGGAGCCGCCATTGGCCGCGTTATAGAAGTTGAAGAACCGACCCCGATGCTCGACCAGCCAAGGCTGGTAAATGCAGTCCTTTTCCCACGACGCGCAATCCGAATCCTGGACGGCCAGGATGGGCGTGTTTTTCGCCCGTTGCCAGGTTAGGCCGTTACTACTGGAGGCTACGCCTTCATAGCCGGGCCGCAATTCGTAGCCGCCCTGGCGCGGGTAACAGCCATAGAGCGTCCAGAATTTGCCGTCGCGTTGTTTGAGAACACGCGGCGCCATGATGTCGTAGGACTCATAGAGGAACGCGCCGATGACGCATCCGCCAGCATCGAATTCGTTCGTGGGGCCGAAGCCCATTGCCAGGCGGGGATTGGCCCAGTGGACGAGGTCAACGCTCTCGGCAACGAACGAGTTATAGCCCTGCCCATTGAAGGCGATGAAGCTCATGAACCACTTGTCGGGCTGGCCGGGCAGTTGAAAGATGCACGGGCAGTCCGTGTTATGGAAATTCTGGCATCCGGGAATGTTCGGTTCAGCCGGGATGACGTGATGAGGCCAGTAATGCCATCGACGATAAGGCGCGGACCACTGGTCGAGTGTTTGGCGATCAATGTCCGGAGTCACTATCGTGTCGGCGGCCTGGAGCGCGCCCACTGAAGCGAGCAGCCAGACCGCAAGACCTGGCAGCATCGGTTTCATGATGTTCATGGTTATGGTCTCCAATTCTCGTTCCGGTCCCTGCTCTTTGGGAGGCGGGTTATTGAAGGGGAACAGTCACTTCGAGAGAACTGAATCCGCCAGGGTGAGGCGGCGAAAATTTGCAAAGCGGTGAAAGGTCAAATAATTCGCGTCGTGATTGTTGTGGGCGCCGCCCAGGCCATCGTCAAAAGCGGAGCGGCAGGCGGCGATGATATCCTCACCGTCGAACAGCCAGTCCACGTATTGGAAGCCGTGCCTGGGGACGTCCGGGTGATAGAGAAGAATGCACTGCACCGTCCAATTAGCCAGGTCGGGCGAGGAGGTGAGAGCGAGGGTGTTGCGGATGCCGCCGGGATTGTCGGCCCGATGACGGTCCAGGACAACGGTGGCCAGGGACCAGTAGCGGTTGGTTTGTGGGTCGCAACGGATGGTGAATTTCTTGGCGCCGCCAGGGAACTTAATGAACCCGGTAGCGGGATCGAAAGAGGCTGTCGTGCCTTCTTGGGAGATATGAACCAGGGCGGCTTTTTCATCAGGTGACTTGGTTTGCACTCGCAGCACATCCAGCAGTTGGCCGGCGGGGGTGACGACCGCGTTGCCTTCCAGCCAGGCTCCCATGTCGCCGCCATTCCAGGCGCGGTCGCTGGGCAAAAAGTTGCTGCAGGTCCAGTTCGTTGCGTTGAGCAGGTCGGCGTCCACGGGGATGGACAACATGCCGGCGCGGTAGTTGATTCCCCAACCGACCGGCGGGTCTCGCCGTTCCATGCCGCGCCAGAGGCGACCGGCATGTTCGATCACGGGTACGGGCGCGCAATGGTACTCACCGTCGCCGCGCAGCAGGCCAGTCGTGCTATTGGTGGGGAAGGTCCAGATGACGCCGCCATCCAGTGAGCGGCGAATCAGGACGTTGCCGTGGTGCTTATCCGGTCCGAGCAGGTAGAGGGCGCCGCGATGGGTGAAGAGGGTGGACCAAAACGCCCCATCAATGGAGGCGATCTTTTTCCAACTCGCGCCGCGGTCGCGGGATTGAAAGATATGGGACACGGCGCGACTGTGCTCGGTTGTTTTTGGTCCAAACTCGTCGTGAGAGGCAACATAATGTCCGTTGGGCAAAACAGCCAGGCTGGGTGAGCCGATGTAAATGCCCGAGGAGGCTGGGCTGTGGTCGATGACGACGCCAGGCACGACTGGCTGGTCAGTGGGAAGCGGAGCACTAATGCTGGCACTGGTCTGGATAAACAGACAGACCAGCGCCCAGGAGCCCAGGCATGGGAGGAATTTCTGACGCGCAGGGATTTTCATAATTGCATAGATCGTCCGGCTCAGGCTGATATTCCACTGCATCCCTGCCTGCCTGAACGTGTTGGCACTTAGCCCTTGCGCAATGCGGCGAAACGGCCAGAGGCGTCTTCCCAGGCGGCGGGATTGCCGGGCCGACAGGTGGTGACTCCACTGGACTGGCGAATGACATCGCGCATCTCGGTCAGGGAGGCGAGTTCGCCGCTGGCGCGGACCTGGACGAGGAGGTTGCCCAGAGCGGTGGCTTCGACCGGGCCGGCGATGACGGGGCGCTGGCAGGAGTCAGCGGTGAATTGATTAAGGATGGCACTCCGGGAGCCGCCGCCGACGACGTGAATAACCTCGATGCGGTTACCGGTGAGCTCTTCGAGCCAGCCAAGCACTTCGCGGTACTTCAGGGCGAGGCTTTCATAGGCGCACCGGACCAGCTCGCCTTCGCTTTTCGGCGGCGGCTGCTTGGTTTCGCGGCAGAATTCCTGGATTGCCTTTGGCATATCGGGCGGGTTAAGAAAGCGCAAATCATCGGGGTCGATGATGGACCGCAGGGGGGCGGCTTTCGCCGCCATGCGGGCGAGCTGCGCGTATTCGTATTTGCGGCCGCGAGCATCGAAGGAGCGTTTGCACTGTTGGACGAGCCACAAGCCCATGATGTTCTTGAGCAGTCGATAGGTGCCGTCCAATCCGCCTTCGTTGGTCATGTTAAGCGCCTGCGTGCGGGCGGACAAAGAGGCCTGCTGCACCTCGACGCCCATGAGGGACCATGTGCCGGAGCTGATGTAGGCCCAATTGGCTTTGCCGGTGCTGGCAGTGGGAACGCCGGCGACGGCGGAGGCGGTGTCGTGGGAAGGCGGGGCAATGACGTTGACTTTGCCGAGGGCGGTTCTTTCCGCAACGCCGGGCCGGAGCGCTCCCAGATTGGTGCCGGGCGGGACGATCTTGGGGAAAATGCGCGCCGGCAGGCCTAATTTCTTCAGCAAACCGGCCGCCCAGTTCCGGCTGAGCGGGTTTAGACATTGCGAGGTCGAGGCGACGGTGAATTCGGCGGCACGCGAGCCGCAGAGCGCCCAGTGGATGAAGTCGGGCATGAACAGGAGGCAGTCGGCTGCGTCGAGCAGTTCGGGCGTGTTCTGTTTGGCCGCCAGCAACTGGAAGAGCGAGTTGAACTGCATGAACTGCAGACCGGTCTGGGCGAAGATCTCCGCGCGAGGCACCTTTTTGAAGGCCTTGTCCATCACCCCGTTGGTGCGGGCGTCGCGGTAGGCGAATGGCTGGCCGAGCATTTCGTTGCGCCGGTCCAGCAGCACGTAATCCACGCCCCAGGTATCAGCGCCGACAGAGACGATGGTTTTGCCGTATTTCTTAGCCGCGATGGCGAGGCCGTTCTGAATTTCGGCCCAGAGGCGCATGACATCCCATCGCAGGGTGTCGGCCAGCAGCACGGGTCCGTTCGGGAAGCGGTGGATTTCCTCGAGACGAAGGCTCTTGCCGTTCCACAGCCCGGCCATCAGGCGGCCACTTTCAGCGCCGAGGTCGATTGCGAGATAGACGTGTTCTGCCATTGAGAGGGGGGTTGGGGGTTGGGGGGCGGTAATCGGTGGTCGGTAATCGGTGGTCGGTGGTCGGTAATCAGTAATCAGTAATCAGTAATCAGTAAACAGTGGTCAAGTGCTGATGGTTGAGCATTTTCAAATGGGGGTCAGCGACTTATTGGACGGCCATTTTGCTCTTTAGCCAGGTGCCGACGCCGATGACGATGGTGGAGAGGATGAGCATGGCGATGCCGCTGGCGATGAGGCTATGGGCCTTTTTGCTGGAGCCCTTCCATTCATGGAAAATCCAACCCCACATGGTGCTGAAGATAATGATGCTGGCCATGTGCAACGTCCAGCTTGCGAAGCCGAACCGGCCCATCTGCGTCTCGCCCATGGTGTAGAAGAAGAACTGGAGGTACCATGTGGTGCCGGCCAGCGCGCTGAAGAGGTAATTGCTGAGCATTGGCACAGAATAGCCGGCGAGACTGGCGGTTCTTGCGGCGTGCTCGACGATTTCCTCGCTGGGAGCGTCCATTGCGGTTTCAATGATCGTCTCCTGGTCACGTCGAGGCGCGGCATTGCGGAGGGTGCTGCTGAAGTACTGGTAGCCGGTCCCATTCTTGAGGTTGAGGAAAGCGCACCAGATGAAGTTGGTGGTAAACCCGCCGAGCAATACCACAACCAGCTTGGGCAGCCCGCTCCAGATGACAGTAGTTCCGGCGACGCGGGAGGCTTCGCCGATGGGATTGCCGGCGGTGAGGGCAAAGGAGAAGCACGCGCTCATGATGCCCGAGAACGTGGCAACCATGATGCCCTTGGTGAAATTGAATTCTGCGATCGCCTTTTTCTTTTCCGTCTCGGGCATTTCCTTTTCCTTCGTCAACCCGGCCAGCGCGGCCACCCCGATACCCGCCAGGCAAACAAACACACCGAACAAAGTGACTTTGCCCGGCGTGGTGGCGGCAATTTGCGCAATGCTTTCCGCGACGGGGATGTTCGGCAGGAACGATTTGAAGATCGGCGGGATGAGTGTTCCGAAGGCGGCGCAATATCCCAACGCGACGCCCATACCCAGTGACATTCCCAGGTAACGCATCGTCAAACCGAAGGTCAGACCGCCCAAACCCCACATGGCGCCGAAGAAATACGTCCACCAGAGCGTGCCCATCGTCTGTTGCCTGAGCACACCCAACAAATCGTTGGTGAGCAAGGACGCCAGAATCCACGGGGCGATGATCCAGGAGAAGAATCCGCCAACGAGCCAATACACTTCCCAAGCCCACTTCTTTACGCCCCGGTAGGGGACGTAAAAGCTGCCGGACGCCAGGCCGCCGACCCAGTGGAAGAAAACGCCGAGAAAAGGGTTCATATTGTTGAATCAGAGATCGGGGGTTGGGTCTAGGATCGTTTTGCGAGCGCGGTGCGTTCGTAGTTTTTCACTTCTGCGAGCCATGCTTCGCCCACGGGCACGCCCTGCTGAGCACAGTAATAATCCCAAACGGCGCCGCATGGCAACAACTTCGCGTCCTCCATTAACGCCAGGCGGGAGGTGTAATCGCCCTCGGCTTCGAGTTGGCGGAGTTTCTCGATGGGGGCGACGAGCGCGAGCAGCAGCGCCTTGAGCATGTTGCGCGTGCCGATGACCCAGGCTGCGATGCGGTTGATGCTGGCGTCGAAGTAATCAAGGCCGATACGCACACGTCCGACGTGTCCGCCCCAGATGATTTCCTGCGCAATGGCCTGGAGCTCGTCGGTGAGCGTAACGACGTGGTCGCTGTCCCAACGGACGCCGCGGCTGACGTGCAGGGCGATCTCGGGCAGGTAGCAGAGCACCGAGGAAATCTTGTCGGCAATGCCCTCGGTCGGGTGGTAATGACCGGCATCGAGTGTGAGGAGGATTTGGCGGCTGACGGCATACCCGAGATAGAACTCATGGGAGCCGGGCGTGTAGCTCTCGGCGCCGATGCCAAAGAGCTTCGGTTCGACCGAGTCCACGTTATATTTCCGGTCGATCTTTTTCTTGAAGATGGCGTCGAGGGACTGGGCCAGGCATTCACGGGGACCGCGCCGATCAGCCGGGGTGTCTTTCATGCCGTCGGGAATCCAAAGGTTGGTGAGGCAGGTGTTGCCGAGGGCTTTGCCGATGCCGGCCCCGATCTCGCGGGATCGGATGCCGTGCTCGACCCAGAATTTGCGGATGGCCTTGTCGGGGCTGGTGAGGGTGAATCCGCCAACGACCTTCGGATGAGCGAAAAAGGTCGGGTTGAAGTCGAGGCCGATCTTGATCGACCTGGCCCAGGCGATCCAGTTCTTGAACTGCTCGACACCGAGTTGGTCGCGCTCGACTTTTCGGCCACTCATTTCGGCGTAGCACGCATGAAGGTTGAAGCGATGCCGGCCCGGGACGACGGCAATGGCCTGTTCAAAGTCGGCTCGCAGCTCGTCCGGCGTGCGGGCTTTGCCGGGGTAATTGCCCGTGACGGCCAATCCGCCGCCAAGCGTCTGGCCGGCGTTTTCGAAGCCGCCGACGTCATCGCCCTGCCAGCAATGGATGGAGACAGGGATGCAGGCAAGGTCTTTGATGGCTTGGCTGGTGTCCACACCCAGTGCGGCGTAGCGTTCTTTGGCGAGTTGATAGGCTTGTTCGATTTGGTTGGTGGCGCTCATGCTCAAAATCTCAATTAGGATGTTCTAGGATAGTTAACGTTGCGGAATACTAGCGGGCTGCGCGCGGTTTATCAACAGCGCGTTTCATTGACCTGCATGCAAAAGCTATGCCTTCAATTCCGCGGCCAGTTGCTGCCCGAGTTCAACGGCTTGCTTGAGCGGTCGTCTGGCGTGAGCGCGACGCAAGGGGCCATGAACGAATGAAATTGCGCGCATTTGGAGTTGAGTTCCGACCACCTGGGCAAAAGCGGCGACCGGACTTTGGCAACCGCCGCCCATCGCGGCCAGGAAAGCGCGCTCGGCGGTGACGCATTGGCGGGTGTTGAAATCGTTGAGCTTCTCGCAAATCGCCGCAATGCGCTCGTCCTCAGCCCGGACTTCAATGCCGACCGCGCCCTGCCCGACGCACGGCAACATCAGCTCGGTCTCAAGGACCGTGGCCAGCAGGCCGTCCGGCACGGCGTCGCCTTCGAGCCGGCCATCGGCGGTGATTCGGAAGTGAAGCCGGATCATGCCTGCGAGCGCCAGCACCGTCGCATCCAGATCGGCTCTCTCGACCAGCTTTTGCATGCGGGTCGCCACGTTGCCGCGAATGTCCGGGACTTTGAGGCCGGGATTGATCACCAGCAACTGGGCCTTTCGACGCGTGCTGCTGGTCGCGACCACAGCGCCCGCCGGCAGGTCTTTCACGGCCAGCTTAGGCTTGAAACCGCGTCGCGGCGATTGGTCCGGGGACTTTTCCGCGCCGCAAAAGCAATCCTCGGCGCGATAAATAAGCACATCGCGCGCGTCCGCCCGCTGGCCGACTGCGCCGAGGATGAGGCCCTCCGGCAATTCGGTGGGCAAGTCTTTCAGGCTGTGGACCGCAAGATCAGCCCGATGTTTGAGCAATGCGACTTCGAGTTCCTTGGTGAAGAGGCCCTTGGGCAGGGTCTTGCCTTCGTGCGCCAGCGATGCGGTTTGGAGCTTGTCGCCGGTGGTTTTGATGATCTTCAATTCAAAACTCAGTTTCGGGAAGGCGTCGCGGCACTGTGCCAATACCAGATTGGCCTGAGCGAGGGCGAGAGCGCTGCCGCGGGTGGCGATGGAGATGGGATGCGGGGAGGACATTGAGGCGGTGATGACGATGGTTATTGGGGATTGAAGGCAGCGCGCGGGTGGGGGTTGCCTGGCGGAGAGCCGTAGTGGCTTAACAGAGCCTGCGCCTTCTCATGGATAATCTTCTCGCACCGGGCAACCTCTTGGTGGCGCTGCTTCAGGTAATCGGCGGCGATGCTCTGCAGATCATCGATGTTGTAGAGATAGACGTTCTCGAGAAAGTTCACTTCGGGTTCGATGTCGCGCGGGACGGCGATGTCGATCAGCAGCAGCGGGCGGTTGCGACGCAGCTTCATCAAGGGATCGAGTTTGACGCGGTCCAGGACGTAATGGGGCGCGGAAGTGCTGCTAACAACAATATCGACGTTCGCGAATTCGCCCGACCAATCCTCGAAGGGCACCGCGCGGCCACCCAACTCGGCCGCCAGGGCAACCGCCTTGTCGTGCGAGCGATTCGACACCAGGATGCTGCGCGCGCCGCGAGAGAGGAGGGCGCGCGCGGTCTTCTCGCTGGTGTCGCCGGCGCCGATGATGAGGACGTTGCGGTCGCTGAGATGGCTGAAGATTTTTTCCGCCAACTCGACCGCCACCGAACCAACCGACACGCTGCCGCGCTGGATGTTCGTGTCGGTGCGGATGTGTTTGGCGACGTTGAAGGCTCGCTGAAACGCCTTGTTGAGGCGG
Organism: Verrucomicrobiota bacterium; assembly: GCA_037130375.1. Classification (GTDB taxonomy): domain Bacteria; phylum Verrucomicrobiota; class Verrucomicrobiia; order Limisphaerales; family UBA8199; genus JAPLUA01. The sequence continues at coordinate 9,511 of JBAXTC010000080.1, forward strand.
CTGCCGGTGTGGCCGCATTTGAGCGCCAGATCGTAAGCTTTCTTGAGCTGGCCGAGTATCTCGGTTTCGCCCAGAACCATCGAGTCGAGGCCGGAGGCAACTTTGAAAAGATGCTCCACGCTTTGCGGCTCGCTCAAGGCGTAAATCTCGTCCGTCAGCGGGTCGCGATAATCGTGGGAGACGGCCAGGAATTCTCGAAGCGCGGTGAACGCGTCGGGCGGTTCGAGCGGTGTGACCGCGTAAACCTCCACGCGGTTGCACGTCGAGAGAATCACCGCCTCGAGGGCGACACCCGAATCGCGCAGCGACTGGAGCGCGGCCGGAATGCGCGCCTCGGCAAACGCAAATCGCTCGCGGACCACGACCGGCGACGAGTGGTGGCTCAGGCCGATGACGACGACGGTCATGGATTGTGCAGCGGGGACAACACGTTGGTGCCCCAGAATGTCAGGAGCACGAAGACGAAACTGCCGATGGCCCCGAGGGCGAATCGGCGTCCGCCTTGGGAAAATCTCCAGCGCATGACCACCAGGCCCAGGTAGAGCAGCCAGACCAGGGCGGACCAAACGATCTTCAGGTCGCCGCGGTAGGTTTGTGGGTTGTTGATGTGGGCCAGGTCAACCACGCCGGTGGCCAGTCCGAGGGTCAGGAGAATGAACCCGCTCAAGAGCAGTCGTCCGACGGCGGCTTCGAGGCGCTGGATGGGGGGCATGAGGGAGAAGATGGCCTGGAGCTTATGGAACTTCAGGTTGCGCTCCTGCGTGAGGTACATCAATGCGGCCACGGAACTGAGGCCGAAAGCGCCGTAGGAGAGCGACATCAGCGCCGCGTGCAGGCTCGTCCAGGCCACCGGCAGTTCCGGCCTCGGGTTATGGGTGGCATCGAGGCTGGGCATCAGAGCGAAGACGCCGATGGCGAAGAGCCACGGCGACGCAAACGCGCCAAGAAACCGCAGTCGCGACCAGACGCCCACGAGGAGATACAAGGCGACGATGGTCCACAGCACAAAAATCGTAGCTTCGTAGAGATTGGTCACCGGACAATGGTTCAGGGAAAACCCGCGCAAGGCCATTGCCGAGGTGTGCAGCCCGAACGCCAGCAGCAAAAGGAGGTAAGTCACATGATTGTCCCGGCGGAACCCTTTTCGCCAAAGGAATACCGAGTAAATCATGCTCACCCCGTAAACGATTACGGCCAGCAGAAAGAAATGTCGGTCAGTGAACCACGCCACAAGGAGAGGTTAATCCCACTAAAGCCGGGTGCAAGTGGCAATTGTTCCGGGATTACTTCGCGCCCAGGTTGTGAATGGCGTGGCGGAGCTTGCGCTCGATGGCGTGATGACGTTCCATCGAGAGGATTTTGCCACCACCAATTTCCCGCACATAAAAGCTGTCGCTGGCCGCGCCTTTCCCGGTGCAAATCTTCGCGGCGGAAATGTCCACGGCCAGTTCGGTGAGCGTTTGCGAAATGGCGTAGAGCAGTCCAATACGGTCTTCGGTCTCGATTTCGATGAGCGTGCGGGCCTCCGAGGCATCGTTATCGAAGTGGATGCGGGTTGGGATTTCCTCACCAATGTATGCCTGGTAGAGCGGCCGCGTGATCTTCTGCCGCCCCAGCAGTTCGTGGAAATCCAGCTCCTCACCGGTCAGGGCCTTGTCGAGAACGGTTTGGAATCGCTCACGCTGCTCCGGGCCGGCCAGGTCGCCGGTGATGGCGTCAGCGACGAAGAAGGTGTCCAGCACGATGTCGTCGGTGCGGGTGAAAATCTGCGCGCTGAGAATGGTCAGACCCGCGGCACTCAGAGAGCCGGCGATCTTGTGGAAGAGGCCGGCGCGGTCCCAGGTGCAGATTTTGACCGCGTTGTAAGCGCGGTCCGGCTCGTTGTGCCAGTTGACGACCGGTGCCAGCGGGTTTTCCTTCTCAGAAACCTGGAGCTGCATGAAGCGGTGCGCGAGGACCAGATCGGCCAGGATGTCTTTGGCGGGGTGTATCTGGAAATAGCGCGGCGGCAGCGTCGCAAAATGGGCCTGCAATTCCGCCTCGCTCAGTTGTTCCGGCACGAGGCGGCGGACTTCCTGCATCAGCGATTCGCGCTGTTTTTCTTCCGCCAGGGCGAACTCACCGCCGCCGGTCATCAACTGGAGGGCTTTGTGGTGCAGCGACCCGAGCAGGAGATCTTTGAACCCGTTCCAGAGCTTGTCGCTCGTAGCTTGGGCATCAGCAAAGGTATGCAGCGTCAGCAAAGACAGCGTTTCCGGATTCCGCACTTCTTTGGCGAACTGCCGGATGACCGCCGGGTCGTCCAAATCGCGCCGTTGCGAAACGCTGGCCATCAGCAGATGGTGCTCGATCACCAGTGTCAACATCTGGGTGGCGGCGTCGTCGAGGCCAAGCCGTTTGGCGGCGCGGAGCGCCAGGCGGCGGCTCGATTCGGCGTGGTTGCCATGTCCGTCGGCTTTGCCGACATCGTGGAGCAACAAAGCGAGGTAAAGCACGAATGGCCGCTCCAGCTTCTGAAGCAGCGGTGTGTAGGTGTTATAGGGCGGCGCTTTCGCCTCCCAGATGCGGTCCAACTGCTCAACGCACACCAGCGTGTGCTCGTCCGCCGTGTATTGGTGGTAGAACTCGTGTTGCACCAGGCAGGTGAGCTTGCCGAACTCAGGCACGTATTTGCCGAGCAAATCCACTTCGTGCATGGCGCGCAGAATGGGCGCGACGCTGCCGCGCTGGTTCAGGATGGCCAGGAAACTTTCCCGCGCGTGTTCGTCTGCCAGGAACGCCCGGTCCACCAGCGCCAGTTCGTTGCGGATGAGTTGCGCCAGGTCCGGGTGCAACCGCAGCCCGCGCTGTTGCGCGTAGAGAAAAACGCGCATCATGCGGCGCGGCTGATCGCGGAAGACGCGGTTCGATGTGGCGAGGATTTCACCATCGAGGAACTTGAACCCATCGATGGGTTCGTTGGCTGGCTTGCGCCCGCCCGGGAACAGGCCCGAAAGCCTTGCCGGGAACGAAAACGTCGGCAGCCGGCGCGGCTGCGGCAACAGAGCGAGCCTTTGCTCGATTGTGCGGGTGATCAGGAAGATATTCCGCGAGTGACGGTAGAGGTCGCGCATGAATATTTCGATGCGTTTGGTGATCGACCTTTCGTGGTAGCCAAGATTATGCGCGATGGCCGGCTGCAAATTCTTGCCCAGCACATCCGTCGCCCGGTTGACGTGGTAATGGACCTCGGTGCGCACGCGCAGCAGGAAATCGTAAGCCGTATCGAGCTGCTTGCGCTCGCTCTCGCCGATGAATTCGTGCGTTTGCAGGTCTTTGAGCGAGCCCGTATGGTACTTGAAGAAAGCCATCCAGAGCAGGTTCTGAAAATCGCGCAGGCCCCCGCAGCCGTTTTTGAGGTTGGGTTCCTGCATGCAGGCCGAGTTGCCAAATTTAGCGCGGCGCTGCGCCTGGTCTTTGAGCCGCATCGCAATGTATTCCGCCTCGTGGCCTTTGACGCATTTGCTGATCAAGGTTGTTTGAAACTTCTTGAACAGCGCTTCGTCCCCGGCAATCAGCCGCGCCTCGATCAGCGAGGTCTTGGATTGCATATCGCTGTTGGCGATCTTGACACTATCCTCGATGCTGCGCACCGAGTGCCCAACCTTCAGGTTGATGTCCCAGAGGGGGTAAAGCAGACCGTCGATGATGCGGGCCAGATGGGGCAGCGGCCGGGTGCCGGCGGCGACCTGCCGGCTGTGGAGGAACATAAAGTCGATGTCGCTGTGCGGATTGAGCTCCGCCCGGCCATACCCCCCAATCGCCACAAGGGCCAACGGCGGGAACTCCTGCTGCGCCTCCGTCGAGAGGCCGCCTTTGGCGGCGTCCCACAACGACCGCAAGAGCACATCGAGAATCGCGGCCCGCGCGTGGCAGACTTTCAGGCCGCCGGCGCCGGCGCGATGCACCAGTTTGAGTCGGTGCGTTTCCACCTTCAGGAACCCTTTGTAGCGGGCCAGCTCCTGCGTGGGCAGCCGGCCCGCCGGCAGCTTCAGCCGCGCAGCGGCGCTCGCTTCGATCTTCTTTAACAGTTCCTGCATTCGGGAATTACTTTGTGTGCAAAACCGCTTGAAAGCAAGCGCCCGCCGGTTTCGTGAAACCGGTTTCGTGAAACCTTGTGGCCTTCCCGGTGTTTGCTAAGCTTCTGGCGAATATGTCCGTCGAGCTGGACCCCGATGCCGCCCTCATGTTGCGCGTGAAGCAGGGCGAAAGCGGCGCTTTTGCCGAATTGGTGGACAAATACAAACAGCCAGTGATGAACGTGGCTTACCGGATGCTGCGCGACGCGACGGAAGCCGAGGATCTCGCCCAAAATGTCTTCATACAGGTGCATAAGTCGGCCCAGCGCTACGAGGTCGCCTCGAAATTCTCGACCTGGCTGTTCACCATCGCCCGCAACTTGTGCCTGAACGAAATTCGCCGTCGCTCCCGGCATCTCACCAGCTCGCTGGACGCCCCCCACCCGGACCACGAAGACCAGCCGTTGCACCAGTTCGAGGATATTAAGACCGCTTCGCCGCCCGAGAGCCTGCTGCACGGCGAGCTGGAAGCCAAAATCACCCAGGTGCTGGGCGAGCTGCCGGAAAACCAGCGCCTGGCAATCGTGCTCTGCCGGCAGGAAGAATTGAGCTACGAAGAAATCGCCAAAGTGCTCGGCTGTTCGGTTTCGGCGACCAAATCACTGATTCACCGGGGCCGCGAAACGCTCAAAGAGAAGCTGAAGCCGTATTTGCGAACCGGCCAGTGGCAGGATTCAAAATGAAAGCAACTTTGTTGGCCAACCGGTTTTTACATACTTAACGACGTTTATGACAAACGACCCGCTTTACAAAGAACTGCGCGAGCTAAGCTGGCGGCGGAAACTCACCGCCTCGGAGGAAGGGGAGTTGCGCGCCTGGCTTGCAGCCCATCCTGAGGCGCAGGCGGACTGGGAAATCGATGCGGGACTGAACGACGCGTTGGGCCGGCTGCCTGATGCGCCGCTGGCCAGCAATTTCACCGCGCGCGTCTTGCAAGCAGTCGAGCGGGATGCCGCCGCGGAATCGCGCCGGCAAAAAGTGACCTGGCGCCTCGCGGGGCTGCTGCGATGGCTGCCCAGAGCGGCTGTGGCGGCCGTGGTTCTGGGGGCGGGCCTGCTTTCTTATCATCAGGTTCTCCACGCCCGGCGCATGAAACTGGCGGAGAGCGTGGCGGTCGTTTCAAATGTGTCCTCGCTGCCCGGCCCGGATGTCCTCAGGGACTTTGACGCTATTCGCGCGTTGAACCCGACGCGGACTGCGGACGAAGCATTGCTGGCGGCCCTGAAATGAATTCGTCCGGTTGCAAAGGCTTTTTGATGGCTGCCATGCTGGGTGCAAGCCAATTGCTTGCTGCCGCGCTCCTGGCCCAGGCTGCTGCCCCCCATTTGGCTGCAACCCCATCCAACGCAGTCTCCGCCAGCGTCCGACCGCCCCGTCCGCCGGAGCCTCCCGCATCCTTGCCGCCGCTGCCACCGACCAAGCCGCCCGTTGATTTCTTCCGCGAACTGCTGGCGATGAATGCGGTCGAGAGACAAAAAGCCCTGGGGGAACGCTCGCCAGAAAGCCAGAAGATCATCCTGGCCAAAGTGCGTGAATACATAGCGCTCGAACCTGATGAACGCGAGCTGTGCCTGCAGGTAACCGAGTTGCGATGGTATTTACTGCCGCTGATGACGGCCGCGGCGACCAATCGTGCCGCTCAGCTCGCCGAAGTTCCCGGCAGACAACGCGCCTTGGTTGAAGACCGATTGCGGGAATGGGAGAAGCTGCCCGGGGAGGTGCAAAAGGAGCTATTGGCCAACGAGGCCACGATTCGGTATTTCACTGAAATCGAAGGCCGAACCGAGGAACAGCGGCGAAGAACCCTCGAGAGCCTTTCGCCGGTGCATCGCCTGAAGCTCCAGGAGGGCATCGATCAATGGAATGACATACCAGCAGACCAGCGCCGAAAAATCATAAGCCGGTTCACCCAATTCTTCGACCTCACCGCCGATGACCGGGAGAAGGCTCTCCGCACCCTGGCCGCCCCCGAGCGGCGGCAGATCGAGAAGACGCTGCGCACCTTTGGGGATTTGCCCCAGGATCAGCGCGCCCAATGCATCCGCGCCTTCGAGAAGTTCACCAGCCTCAGCCTGGCAGACCGTCAACAGTTCCTGAAAAGCGCCGAGCGCTGGAAGCTGATGACCCCCAATCAACGCCAGGCATGGCGCGACCTTGTAAACAAATTGCCTCCGCCCCTGCCGCCGGAGCTGCCACCCATGCCCCCATCCCAGGCTTTGGCTCGCCCGGCTTCGGCCATGGCCACCAATGGCAACTAACAGGGTTCGGCTGCATTTTCGTTTCCCAGTTCTGAGTTTCAATCCTAAACTCTGAGCGATGCATCCGATTGCGTTTGATCTCGGTCCGCTCCCCATTCACTGGTATGGCGTAATGGTGGCGCTGGGCTTTCTGGCCGGTTTGTGGACGGCCAGCCGGCGCGGTCTGAGCGCCGGAGTGGCTGCCGAGAAGATCATCGACCTCGGCCCGTGGCTCATTATCGGCGCGATTCTCGGCGCGCGGACACTTTACGTCATTTCGTATTGGCGCGAGCAGTTCGCCGGCGGGGCTTTTTCGGAAATCTTCATGGTCTGGAAGGGCGGGCTGGTCTTTTACGGCGGGCTGATTGGCGCCACGCTCTCCGGCATTCTCTATATCCGGAGGAAGAAGCTGCCGCTCTGGAAAGTGGCCGACATCATCGCGCCCAGCATTGCCCTGGGTTACGTCTTCGGACGCATCGGCTGCCTGCTCAACGGGTGCTGCTACGGGCGCGCCTGTGACCTGCCTTGGGCTATTCACTTCCCGGAAGGCAGCCCGCTGAACTCGCCGACTTACCCGGCGCATCCCACCCAGCTCTATGATTCACTCCTGAATCTGGGCTTATACGCCGCGCTCGCGTGGCTGTACCGTCACAAAAAGTTCGATGGCCAGGTCTTCGCCGTTTACCTCGTCTGCTACGCTCTGCTGCGCTCTTTTGTCGAGATGTTCCGCGGCGATTATCCCCAGCACCAACATTACCTGGGCGGCTGGGCCACCCCTGCGCACTTGGTTAGCATCCTGATTTTGGCCGCAGGCCTGCTCTTGCTGCGAATCCTGCCGCCCTTGGAACCGAAGCGAGGATAGAGGATTACAGATGGCAGCCGAAGCCGAACACGATCTTCCCTCGTCTGTCCTCCATCCTCGCCCGCTTCTGCTCGCCGGACCAACTGCCGTTGGCAAATCCGAACTCGCCCTCCTGCTCGCCGAACGACTGGGCGGCGAGATTGTTTCGGTAGATTCCATGCAGGTTTATCGCGGGCTGGACATCGGCACGGCCAAACCTTCACCCCGGGACCGTGCCCGGGCGCCTCACCATTTGATAGACGTCGCGGAGCTGACAGAA
>JBAXTC010000800.1:0-3521 GCA_037130375.1 Verrucomicrobiota bacterium
TCAGTGTTCGATGTTCAGTGTTCGATGTTCGATGTTCCCGGCCCCAAGACTTTAGCCTTTGGCCTTTAGCCTTCAGCCTTTGCCCCGCCCTCCCCACTGCCATCACCACCCCGACGCCCATGAGCATCCCAAACATGTTCGGGTTGTCCCACGGCCCGGACCAGCGCGCGTGGCTACGGTACTGATAGCTGAGTGCGGTCTGCGGTTGCCAAACGGCTGCGCCAAAGAGTAAGACCACCATCGCGAGCACCACGGCACCGGGGGCATTTCCGGCCGGTTGGTCCCCGCCCCGGAAGCGCGCCTCCGCGAACCATGCCGCCTGGCCGATTACCGCCGCTCCGAGCAGTGTCAGTGCCTGCACGGACTGCGCCGCCTGCGTGTAGTCACGCGCATAGTCCAAAGCCGCCAGTGTTATCAAGCTCCCAAGACACAGTGCTGGGGTCTGGAGCAATCGCAGAGCTCCTGCCCCTGCGCTGCCCCACCCCGCTGCGCGGGGAAGACCGCGCTCCTGGGCGGGCATTTGACGGTGCCGGACCAGGCTAAGTACAACAAAGTAAATACCTGCGCAAAGGAATGCCGTCCACTGCAGCCCGAGGTCGCTGAAGGCCGCCGATATCGCGCGAAGGCCCGAGCCAGGGAACCCGTCCCACCGCAGAATCAGGCTGCCAGGCAGCAGACATAGGGCCAGCGCGCAAAGAGCCAGCGTCACCTCCGCTCCTTTGCGGATCGCATTGACAACGCACTCCTGGACCTTTGAACCGTTTGGGATAACGAGTCTAGCAGACAAGCGAGTGGCGGAAGCACGGACCGGACGCGACAACGCAAGAAAGCGGGGCGTCTTAAGCGTCTATTGGCTTTCCCGGCGCATCATCGAGGGTACACGTCGCGCGCTTAGAATTCCTTGGAGAGTTCACCGTCGCAACAATGACTGGCCGTTCACGGCCCCGGAGGGGACGAGATCCGCACACGGGCACAATCCAAGACAATGGAAGGCCGCGATCGGCAGTCCCGCCAAGCACGAACCCGTTTCAGTGCTGAGAAACAGAGACGATACCACAACTTGTTTCACCTGCGCCCGCGAGTCTTGGTCTGCAGGCGCAGTTGAAGCTCCGGACCCGCTCCACACCCCAGCCCCCCCGCCGAACGCGGCCCCCTAGCATCCTTGTTGGAGCACTGTCGGAGGGCCAACATTCACCCAGCCGGTGGCATCGCAAACACAAAGTGTTTCCCAGTATAAACAGCCGTCGGTCTGACTATAGACCGAACACGTGCCGCTTCCCGGGCTTGTACACGTACCATTCCCGGGCCCGCAGGCTTTGCAATTGCTGGCGGTCCTCGAGCACGAGCCACTGCACCAGGGAGGAAATCCAATCCTCACCGTGCAGCTAGCCGTGGGAGGGGTGGGCGGAATGAGTCCACACTTTGAGCCTTCGTAGGTGTAGGCCCACGCAGTGATTGCGCCTGCAAACACGAAGGCCGCCATTCCTGATAATCTACCGATCTTCTTCATTATTTTCCTTTGGTTCAATTTGTTCACTAACACTGTTCACGGTCTCCGCCGCACCCTGTTTCGAAGCAGGAAAGCGAGCGGAAATAAAGTCGCGGCAATAAACACAGCAAAGGCAGCACGTACGGCGCGGGTGGTCCCCTTGCTATTTGGAACAATCCCCGCCTGCTGTCGCTGCATGAGCTTCACGAGCGCCGGGTCGTTCGTCTCAAGCCAGAATCCGTTAGTCATGGGATACCTAATCATGTCGATCTCCCGAGACTGGTCCCGAAACCGCTGGTCCTGCACCGACAGGCCTCTGTGAAACCTCTCTGCCAGAAACTCTAGCGAATTAGTCCCAGCGAGGTTGCGCACCGTTCCGAAATACATCTGCCTCTTCTTAGCTGGATCCCGGGCGAATACGTCCAACTGAAAACTCAATGGGAATGTCTCGCCCTCAAAGTTGGTCGTCGCCACAACAGTGTATAGACCGATTCTGTGGCCCTCAACGTCTTTGACCTTAGTCATCGCACTCTTGATTGTGCTCTCGGGGATACTGGTGCTCATGTACGGCGAGAACCTCGGGTTCTCGAGTAGCTTCCGGCTGGAGAAGAAAAACTCCAGCCGGGAGGGCAACCTTGGAGAACCCTCGATGAACTCGGCCCTTGAGGTCTCAATAGCGTTTGGGACTGGGTCGCTTACCGGCTCTCCCCACAGCGCGGGAATGAATGGTGAGCTGTTTGTGGCAAAGAGGGACGATGAGGCCAAAGCCAGCCACACCACTCGACCGGCGGAGGTCGCTGCGAAGGGGCATGGGACTAGTGCCACGGTTGCCGGATACGTCGCTCTGTCGGCGCGTGCGCCAAAAACCTTCCTGAACTCGGCGTCCGAATTGCAGTTGACTGTCCATGTGTTCGTTCCGTCACTGCCATTCAACTCATGATACTGCTCCCCGTATTCCACCCGCATGCTCCACTTGTGTCCATCCCCGGAAACCTGGAACGAGTAGGTACCCTGGTCGACTAGCGTTTCACCATCCGAAGAAAACGTGGACACTTTAATGTCACCAGTGATGGTTACCCCAGCACTCTGCGTGACGACGATAAGAAACGAGAACCACAGACACGCGTTCCAAAACGTGAATCGTTTCATAAATAGGTTCAAATCCAGGTACTCTCGTCCTCAAGGGCTATGACTCGTTGCGCTCACCGGACAAACCTTCCGGCGAAAGCTGCTTCCACCTTCGTCTGCCGAACAGTTGAAGGCCTATCAAAATGAGGCTCCCGCACAGCATCCACGCAAGTGCAAGCTTCGAGAGAAGCTCCGTGCCCGGCCACGCAAGAAGGCCCAAGCATCCGCACGGAGCGCCTGCGGCTCCCAGCCTCCAACGAGCAAGTCGGTAAGCCAAAAACACAGAGCTTATCCAGGCAATGAGTGGGAGAGACTCGTCCAGCCGCGTCCGACGCCACGAGATTGCCATGGCAACCACGATTTCCAGGAGAGCAGTGAGCACCAAAAGTTGGCGTGTAGAGAGAAACCAGGCAACTCGGTCCGCACGGTCGAAATACGCAGCCGCTGCGTCGGTACTGGCGCCGGTGGTAGCGCCATAGAGCTTCAGCGCTGCCGTCATGAGTAGAATGGCGCTAGTGCTGCTGACGAAGTACCTGCCACACCTGTTTATCGATTGCTGTATTCGGTTCACTTGCATTTGATCCACTGCCTTTAACACGGGCGTGGGGCTCGCCCTCTACATAGTGAAAGTCCTAGAAAAGTGACGAGTGGCATATCTCAGCCATCCCGGCCCATGCATGTGCGCCCCGGCCTGCGTTTCATCTGCTCAGCCTTTCTTCCGTCAAACGATGCTTCCTCGTAATCACGAGCGTTTGCGGCATTCGTTCCTTCATCTCTCACGAATCTAACCCGCCAACCCCGAGTCGCCCCTCTGCGGCGTCTCTGACCCCAACTTCTCCCGCACGTTGCAATTGCGCACACCATAACGATGCTGAGATTAAAGGATTAAACACGACCTGCAAGC
>JBAXTC010000801.1:0-3511 GCA_037130375.1 Verrucomicrobiota bacterium
CCGCGCTCCAATTACCCAGGGTGGTGGTTTTGGAAAAATCTGAGATGCGCACCCGCCCGTGGACCACCTCCGAAAAAGCTTGAGAGAATTCTGCATCGGTGGGATAGTTCCACCATGACATTGACGGCCGACAGCAAGGGCAGGATCGCCTGCCGCGACTTGTTTCCTCCGCACGCCAGTTTCGAAGCGCTCAAGGAGCTGGACGGGAGAGTAACACTCATCCGGCTGAGGCGCGAAGACAGTAAGCCTCGCCTGGTCAAGCCCATTATCCGCAAGGGGCTGCTATTGTTGCTCGCACATGAAGCTGCTCTCTGATTCGATTCGACTGACCATCGTTGCCGCCTGCCTGTGCCTGGCTTGGAGCATGGCGCTTTCTTCCCCCGCCAACACCCTCACGCCGTTTATGCCGCGGGCGGAGGATTTCACCTTCTTGTGGTGGGCCAACGGGCCGCCGTACTGCATGGGGGTAAAAAACTCCTCGCCCGAAGAGGTGCTCTGCTTGGAAAGTGGGACCATCGGGCTGGCGATTGATACCAGGCATCTCAAACTGCTTCACGCCGGGAAGTTTGCCAAGCCAATGGACAGGCAACGTGCGCTGGCTGAGGGCACCAAGGCGCTTCTGGCCCTGGCTCCGCGCGCGCTCGAATTGAGTGTCCGCCAGTCGGGGCGGCGATTTGTGTGTATCGGCCGTGGCGATGACCCAAAGGATGAGTTCTACTTCCCGGTGCGGTTTATAGACAGCGGCCGCTTTCTCCAACGCGTCGCCATCGAGAACCTGGAGTTTGAGGATGCCGAACATCATCGGTTGGCGATGAAGGGGCGGCTGGAGATTTCGCTTTGGCCCGACCGGGTGGAGTTGAGTTTTGCGCTGGAGGGAGCCGATGCAGGAGCGGACGGCGAAATGGAAATCACCGCCGGGGCAAGCCGGGCGAGCAGCCCCTTAAGCGCGCAGCAGCCGTTGGCGATGGAACTGATTGGCCCGGAGAATTCGCGAGGCGCCACGATCGAGGCCGACCCAGCTCTGCGCTCCGCATGGAACGCGCAGTTCGGAAGTATAAAAGTGGAGCTCCCGCATGCGCAGTGGCGGAATGCGAAGGGCACCTACTACCCCGAGGAAGAGCTCGACCGCCTGGATCGATGGCGCTTCATCTTGCGCAATGATACGGCGCGGGAGGTCACCATGCCGCTCGTGTTCGAGGATGAACACCCGCCGGCAATCACCGGCTTCACTCCTCTGCTCTGCGATGCCGAGGGCTGCCCCACTGGCATCCCGGTGCAGATCTCGAAGAACTGGCACACCCGCCCCGACAAAGGCACCTTGCCGCACCAGGGACCGTGGTTTCATGGCTGCACCTTCATCCGTTTGCCGCCTCGCACCCGGCGCGAGTTCACCATCGCGATCGCTTACGCCCGCTATGGTGGAGTGCCGGCGGCCTCTTTTGCGCAGCTTTCGCTCGTCGGCTGGGGCCACAACCAATTCTGGAACCAGGCGGCCATCGGAAGCTTCGGGGAGAGCATCTGCTACGAACCCGGCCGCGTGCAGCGCCGATGTTTCATCGACGATTTCCGCCCGTTGATGACTCTGTCCAAGCCGGGCGCGAAACCTTTTGAATGGGCGGGCAATGCGGGCGGCGGGGACTTTCTGGTATGGACTGACACGGCAGGGCATTACCAGGCCTCTCGCGCGACTCGCACGGACTACCGTGCTTATGGCCCCTGCCTCACCGACGTCGATTACGTCGAAGAAACCGCGGGCGGCGAAATTGCGTCCAGCATGAGCGTCCGACTGGCCCGGAGCGACGACTACGTGCGCGTCTGGCATCACCTCCGCTATGATCTGCGTGCGCCGGTTAAATGGCAGCGTCTGGCGTTCTTTCAGCTCGGCGCGGATTTCTACAATGACACACCGGTGCGGCGCATTGCCCTCGGCAATGCCGCGGGCATGAGCGAGGAATGGGAGTTGACCAGGGCGAAGGATGTTTATGAGCGGCGCGGCGCGGCCCTGGCCGGCACTCATCCGTGGATTTCGGTTCATGACGTGGACCGGCAGGCCGTGAGCCAGGGCGGTGCGGCAGCCAGCCGCGGGCTGATCGTGCGCTCATGGAAGGCGGTGCTGGGAGGCAAGCCTTGCCCGCAGCCGCACGCTTCGTTCTACGCGACGGAGTGGGGCAAAGGGAATTTCCGCACCAGCATCGAACTGTCACCGCCGCCGGAGATCACTGAGCTACAACCGGGGGATTTTGTTGAAGCCGATGTCGAGTTGGTGATATTCCCGGCAGAGGCATGGGCTTACTATGGGCCGAACGCGCCTTTTCGAACGGCGCTGGAAAAGGACGCGAACACCTGGCGACCTGTCCTGCGCGAAGCCGTCGGCAACGCAACTCAAGTTTCCATGCGAAAGGGCAGAGTCGGCCGCAATTACCCTCTCTCAGTCTCAACCGATCGCAAACAGCAAGCTGAGTTTACTTTGGCCAGCGGTATCGGTTATGTGCCCGTGACCTTCACCGGCTTGAAGGACTACCGCGGCTTCGGTCTCTGGGTCGATGGCGCGCGAGTGGATCAAGCTGTGCATGGCAACGATTTCTGGCAGACCGACTACGATCCGGCTCGCAAGTTATGGAGCGTGACCTACAACATGCTCCGGGAGAGCAGCCGCCCCTGCCAGGTGGAATTTCGCCGGGCCACCGGTCGGCAGCCTTAGAACTGAGCTGATGTCGAGGTAGGGACAGCGGTTGCCAGGCACCCCCTCACATATCCCGGCGTGCGATTTGCCCGCACAGGGCTCTTCAAGCGCCACGGGCAACTATGGGCGAATCCGACTCCCTGTCTGGCTTCGGGACGTTCTTTTTGTCGTTGAACTCCCCAACCCGCTTGGCGGATGTCCGACTCAGAGCTTTCCAGACCGGAGGTGCGCCGGGATCTTGAAATGAGAGGGATGCCCCTGGGCGAGGTTCAAAAGGATCTGCGCCGCGATGGTGTGCAAACTCTGGGCCCAGGCCAACGGGGTGTTGTGACCGGGCTTGCCGCCGACATACATTTCCGGGGCCATGCCTTCCGGGGTCATGCAGTTTTCAAGGCGACTGAAATAATCGAGCGCCTTGGTGAAAAAGTGCCGGCGTTCGTCCCAGTAAGGGCTCGCGACGTAGCCCCCGTTGGGGCGGCGCATCCGTTCCAGATTTTGATAGGAGATCTTGATCCGATCCTCCATCGGGAGTTGTTGAAAGGATTCTGTCGGCTTGGTCATATTCATTCGTTTCTCCACGTTCATAAGGATCGAGTTTGCTGCCAGGAAAATGGTCGAGTGGAGCAGAGGCGCAAACATGTTTGATGCTGTGCGGGTCAGGTCAGCGAGCCGCCCCGGGCGGCTTCGCTGGAGCGGCGGTTCAGCCTCTTATGCGACGGCTTCTTTTAGCTTGTCAGCGAGCCAAAGCTTGATGACCGACTGGCGGGTCACACCAGCGGTTTCGCAAAGGCATTGGGATTTAGGGGGCGGGCGGGAAGGCGACTTTTT
>JBAXTC010000802.1:0-3500 GCA_037130375.1 Verrucomicrobiota bacterium
CGCTGGTTCCCAACCTTGAAACATTTCGCTTATCGCATGTCCGGGACAAAGGCTTGGCCAGCCTTCTCGGGTCTTCTCTAGCATCAAATCCTAATGAGGCATTGGACCCGAGGTCTGCCCCACGCTCGGACCTGAACAGTTGCCACATTTCTATCAGTTCTAGCTCCAGTGTTCCTCATGCTTGAGGAACTCATCGCGCACCTTGCTGGCTTGATGGATGTCGCGGACGCTCACCTGTATTGCCAGGCCTTTTGCGGGAAACTCTCGGACTACGCGGGCCAGCCAGGAGGAAAAGTCATCGGCATACATCCGCCAAATCACCAGCGGCTTCCGGGCCTGGATTTTCTTCCAACCGGCAAAGGTGCCCTCGATGTCGCACATCGCCGCCTCGAGGTTAAGCTCGACGATGTCCACGTCGGGCAGCCGTATTACATCGTCGAGGGCCCACAACGCGGAACCATGCATGTGAAAGGCGACACAAGGGAACATGGCGGAGAGCTTGGCATCGACAGGCCACACGTACTTGCGATAGAGCGTTGGGGAAAGCAGAGACATGGCATCCTCCTGCAGCCAAAGGAGCTTGTCGGGGCCCCAGGCACGCAGGGCAGCGTCCAGAGCGAAATAACCTGAGCCCGACTGCGGAATATGCTCCAACTGGGCGCGAGCCAATTGTTCCCAGATATTGGCGTTCTGCTCCAAGGCCGGCACCACCAGGTCGGGGTTATCGATGAAGTCCAAGGAAAAACGTGTTGCCCCGCGCATTGCGGCCAGAATATCTGAAGGACCGCGCATCAGAGTCGGGGAGATTTGATATCTGCCCCCCGACTTCTCCACCAGGGCCTGGATAATCTCCAGCAGCTTCTGCGCCCAAGGACTCTCGAGGGTGGGCTGGTCGGACGACCAGGCGTCCCAGCTTTCCACGCACGGCTCGGCCCAGATACTATCGGATGAGGCGATAATGGGGCAGCCAGCGACAGCCTCCAACCAGGGGACACATTGAAACGGAGAACAGGTGCAGGGGAAATCACCAAATTCCTGCTGAGCCGCCACGCGCTCCTCACAATCGTGAAGAAACTCCTCGATCGGGACATCCTGCGGATTAAGGGGCCCCGCAGGAATCTTGCGCATGGTTCGCGGAAACACTTCGTGGGCGAAGAAACCAATGCTGACACCCCAAACGGGCCGATCCGTTTCCTCGCGGTTCCAAAAGGCCTGGTGTCGTTTGAGGGCAACTCCGGACGGCAGGTTGTCGAGTGGTCGAGCCGGCATAGGTCTTACTTTCTCGGACACTGGTAAGGTCTTAAGTTCCAGCGCCCAAGCTCGCGTCCAATCAGCTTTCCTGGCTTGGCGCGGAAATGCGCTCTGCGGGCTTACGCCTTTACACCGTTGACGATGCTCGGCAACGGTTCGAATCGAACCGCTTTGAGGGCCAATGTAGCTGCGGTTTCCCGCAACTTCTTCATCGCAGCCGGGCTTGCCGAAGCAATGTGCGGCGCCAAAATCACATTGGCACACTTGAGCACCGGGTGATCCGCCGGAATCGGCTCCGGATCGAAGACGTCGAGGGCAGCGGCGCTAATGTGGCCGCTCGTCAGCGCCCCCATCAGGGCCGGCACATCCACCAAATCTCCCCGCCCGACATTGATGAGGATCGCTCCCCGCTTCATCGATCCCAGCGACTGCGCATTGATCATCTTCCGCGTTTGCGGAAGCGAAGGGCAATGCAACGTGACGATGTCGGCCGCTTTCAGCAAGTCGTCCAACGCTAGTGGCTGCGCGCCCAGCTTCTCTATTTCGCTGGCGGCCACCACGGGATCGAACACCACAACCCTGGTCCCAAATGCCAACAACCGCTTCACCACCGCCCGGCCAATTCGCCCAAAACCTACGACGCCAACGGTTTGGTCCCGCAAGACTCGCATCCCTTGGATCGTACCCACCAAACCCCACTGGCCCGAATGCAGATGGTTGGTGTGGGGCACCACCTGCCTGGTCGTGGCCAAAATAAACGCCAGCGCATGGTCAGCCACTTCGTCGATGCAGTAATCGGGAATGTTGCAGACCGGAATCTTCCGGAGCCGCGCCGCCTCGAGATCGACGTTATCCACGCCTATGCCGTAGCGGACGATTACCTTTGCGCGCGTCATCGCGTTGATGACGTTGGGGCTTATGCGCGCAAACTGAGTGATGACGGCATCGGCATCCCGGCATAAATCGATCAGGGCAGCCTCGGTCTTGCATTGCCCGCCTTCAAAATCGTAATGGGCCGCGTTGACCAAGTCGCGCTCAATGTTGAGGTCGGAAAAGGCGTAGTCAGTGACCACAATCCTAGGTTTGGCAGTGCTCATATAATAATTGAAGTTGAATGATTACTTTGATGGACATGTTAAATCATCGCTGGCCGGGTGCATTTTATTTTCGCTCTAATTTCGACGTTTTTAACCCATTGTTGGCCCTATCGGTTCCCATAACGCGCCAGTTTGGCGGAGGCGATAACCCACAACCGTGCGTGGGAATTAAGCCTTCTCAACGTCGAGACGCCTGCGCAACCGCTCGATGTTGGCCTCGATGCGTTCAAAGTAATGGTTCGGTCCCGAGGGATAGGGATCGTTCAGAAACCGGTGCAGACCACCGAAGTCGCAGTCTAATCGCGGCTGGACGTAGTTGGTCCAGAACTCGGGAGTCTTGCGCATCATATCGTTGGCGCTGGAAAAAGAGGCGATGAAATGGTTCTTATTCTTGGCAAAACTGGCGGCCTCGGCAAACTCAGAATAGAGAATCGGGAGCTTGTCCACGTAATCGTCCGCCGCCAGTTGTCCGAGCAGATCGGCCGTGGCGAGAGCAAAGCCAACGTTCTTCTCGATCTCGTTCTGGAAGGGAATTTCGCTCGGCCGGGTGTTGACGCCGGTGCAGCGGATCATGTTTTGCACGGCTCTTATGGCGGAGGCATCAAAGCCTTTCTCTCGAAGCAGTTGCGCGGCAAACTCTGAGCTGCGCGCCACGTGGGTAATCGTGTACTTGGCACCGGTTCCCTCGGTGTCGCCACGCTTCTTGAGATAGCCCGTATCGTGCAAGAGAATTGCAAGCAGACCGAGTTGAAACATCTGCTGGGTCAGGGGCGGTTGCGCTCCCGCCCGATCCCGGCCATACAGCAGCCGCGCGAGGCAAAGTGTCCCCTGTAAGGTATGCTCGAAATCATGATAGCAGGCGTCCACCGCCTGGTAATCCCCGTAGTTGCCGGTGAAACACTCGGTAGCCCATCCGAAGACCCGCGGCACGAACAACGGATCTCCAGAGGCAAACATCGCCTGGTATGCTGCCTGCACTTCCACTTCAACGACAGTCGGGTCTTTGGTGACAACCGGTGGATGATACATGTCCCCGGTGTTTTAGCTTCCCTTCTCCACAAACACACGCATTTTCTGAGGTGTTCTTTGGCGAAGCACGCATCTCAGATTTTTCCAAAATCACCACCCTGGGTAATTGGAGCGCGGACATTC
>JBAXTC010000803.1:0-3495 GCA_037130375.1 Verrucomicrobiota bacterium
AGATGACGTAGCAGCAGCGGTTGCGCGACACGGAGAAAGAGGCATCCTGGTGCCAGGACCACACAGAGACGCGCGAGCAGCTTGTCCAGCAAAGCCACAATGGCAAAAGCAGTTAAATCACAATGGAACTTCGGCGAACTGTTCCCACAGGAACAACTCCGCAAGGTGCTCTCCGTCACGGACCTGACGTGGCAGATCAAGCGGCTGCTGGAGAAGCAGGTGGGCCAGGTCTGGGTGACCGGCGAGATCACCAATCTGCGCGTCCAGGGTTCCGGCCACATTTATTTCACGCTCAAAGATGCCGGCGCGCAGTTGAGTTGTGTTCTGTTCCGGGGCGAGACGCAGGTGGAGCGCGCTTTGCTGCAGGATGGACGCAAGGTCACGGTCCAAGGCGAAGTCACTGTCTATGAACCGCGCGGGCAATATCAACTCCGTGTAACGGCAGTCGAGTTGCAAGGCATCGGGGCGCTGCAGGCGGCCTTTGAAAAACTCAAACAGAAGCTCAATGCGGAGGGACTCTTCGCGCCAGAGCGCAAGCGGGCATTGCCACGCTACCCGCAGCGCCTCGGGCTGGTTACTTCACCCACCGGCGCGGCCATTCAGGATGTGCTGCACGTTGTGGAACGTCGCAACCCAGCGCTGGAGATCATCCTCGTGCCGTGCCGTGTCCAAGGCGAAGGCGCTGCAGAAGAAATCGCCGCCGCCATTCGTTTGCTCAATGACCACAGCGCTGCTCAATGCGCAATGGGCAATCGCCAATTGGCAATCGACCTGATTCTGGTCACGCGCGGGGGCGGCAGCCTGGAAGATTTGTGGGCCTTTAACGAAGAGACGGTGGCGCGCGCAATCTTCGAGTCGGCTTTGCCGGTCGTCTCAGCCGTTGGGCATGAAATTGACTTCACTATCAGCGATTTTGTGGCCGACGCCCGCGCTGCAACGCCCAGCGCAGCGGCGGAAATCATCACGGAAGGCGTCTTCTCGAGCCGCCAATTTCTGACCGAAGCCACCCAGCGCATCCGCCAACTCGCACGGCAGCAAATGGAAGACAAGCGTTACTGCCTGGAGCAAGTTGCCCAACGCCTCGGCCGAGTCCACCCGCGCCGCCGGCTGAACGATTGGCTGCAGCGCCTGGATGACGCGCAGGCGAGCCTGGTGCGTTGCGTGAAATTAGGCGCGCGCCGACAGCGCCTGGTCTGGCAGAATCTCGCGGAGCGCCTCAGACGCGTGCGTCCGGAACTCATCCTCAAGCAGAGGCACGAGAGTTTCGTGCAGGCCAAACGCCGCCTCGACGAACAGGTTCGGCGACAAGTCGAGACGCGGAGAAACGTATTCAGCGCGCTCGAGGCCCGCCTGCGCCTGCTGGGTCCAGAGCAAGTGCTGGCCCGCGGCTACTCGATCACGACCGACGCAGTGACCGGACAGGTCTTGCGCGAGGCACGGGAGGTAAAAAGCGGCCAGCGTTTGAAGACGCGGCTGAAGGCGGGCGAAGTGTTCAGTCAGGTCGAGGAATCGCCAGGATAACACTCGCCAGCCCCATCAGCATGAAAGGGCATGTGAAGTCACAAGCAAAGGGCTCGGTTTGCAACCCGTTGATGCAGAGAATTCCGTTCGGAAGTTCATTGGAATCGCTGTCCGCAACGAGGGAAGACTTGCAGCCACTACAGCGTCTGGTCAATCTTTGAGAAATGAAATCGATCTCTCGACAGAGGACCCTTTCGGAGAGTCTGCGCCGAAAGTGCCTTTCAGTCCTGGCTCTTGGCACGGCGGGCGTGGTTGGGTTAGCCGTGAGCAAAGCGGCAGCCGCTGACACGTCAGGTTCAATTCGTTGGTGGGTGAGTTCGGCGGCCCCGGTTCGGCAGCTTGCCGAACAACCTGCCCTGGATTGGCGGGTCGGGCCGCCCGCGAACGGGGAAAGCCTCGAAATCAACCCGGCGGTCAGGTTTCAGACGATGCTCGGTCTGGGTTCGTCACTCGAACCTGCCACCTGTTCGAATCTGTGCTTGATGTCCGCCCCCGACCGTGAGCGCACCGTCGAGCGACTCGTCAGCCCTACGGCCGGAATCGGCATGAACTTGATGCGCATCTGCATCGGCACGCCCGATTTCACTGGTGAGGCGTGGTATTCTTACAATGATCTCCCACGCGGGGAGACCGACTCCGAGCTCAAGCGTTTCTCGATCGGGAAAGACCGCGTCTGCATTCTACCCGTGCTGAGGTTGGCGCGACAGAAGAATCCTGACTTGCTCTTCTTTGCCTCGCCGTGGAGTCCTCCCGGTTGGATGAAGAGCACCGGAAGTTTGATTGGCGGCGAACTGCTGCCGTGCTGGTATCCGGCTTACGCGGAGTACTTTGTGAAGTTCATCCGCGCTTACGAGGCGGAAGGAATCCCCATTTATGCGGTAACGATCCAGAACGAACCCGGCGTGGACCGCTCCCGGGAAAAGGATTCGCGTTGGTTTTATCCTTCCTGCCACTGGACCAGCGCGCAGGAGCGCGATTTCATCCGCGACCATCTCGGGCCGGCTTTCCGCCGCCACGGTTTGCCGACTCGCCGTTGGTGCTACGACCACAACTACGATATCAAACCGCATGGTGACGATGCTGGGATTGCCTATCCACGGGAGATTCTGAGCGACGCCGGGGCGGCTCAGTTCGTCAGTGGCGTCGCCTTTCACGGTTACGTGGGTGATCCATCCGGCATGAGCGCCTTCCATCGCGAGTTTCCGCAAATTCCGCTCTA
Organism: Verrucomicrobiota bacterium; assembly: GCA_037130375.1. Taxonomy (GTDB): domain Bacteria; phylum Verrucomicrobiota; class Verrucomicrobiia; order Limisphaerales; family UBA8199; genus JAPLUA01. Next base: position 2,741 of record JBAXTC010000803.1, read on the forward strand.
CTTCACGGAAGGCTCGGTGTTCAGCGTTAATGGAGGAGTGGAACTGATCGGCAGATTTCGCAACTGGGCCTCCTCCTACAACGCCTGGGTCACAATCCTCGACGACAGAGGCAAACCCAACAATGGTCCCTTTGCCGCCAGCCGCACGATCATCACGCTTGATTCGAAATCGCGGCAGCCGTTGGAGCATTTCGATTATTTCCTTTACGGTCAGTTCATGAAGTTCATCCAGCGCGGTGCGGTGCGCGTCGGCAGCAGCGAGGGATCCCGCCGCTTTGCGAACGTCGCCTTCCGCAACCCGGACGGTCAACTCGTGCTCGTGGCTGTCAACGCCGACGACCGGGAGCAATCCTTCAACTTGGTTTGTGCGGGCCGGGCTGCGTCAGCCCACCTGCCATGCCAATCGGTGGCGACCTTCACTTGGTCAGACTAACGCCTGGAAAATTTCGGATGATGGTCTGCCCGGGCAAAACGGCGCAGGTCAGAACCAAGCTGGCAAGCGCCAGGGAAAATCGAGATACCGAACCATACGGTTTCAACATGATCATAATTGCTTGTGGTAAAGGTATGTAAGAGTTACTAACTGCAACCGAGGCTTTCGCCGCAATTGATGCACTTGTAGCAGGCGCCGTTGCGGACCGTGACATGGCCGCAACTCGGGCACGTGGGAGCATCCTGCTGGAAGTGCGCCACCGAGTCGCTAAGGGTTTTCACCTGCCGGCTGGCGGGGGCGTGACTGGCCGAGGCATGGCCCT
>JBAXTC010000804.1:0-3493 GCA_037130375.1 Verrucomicrobiota bacterium
GCGCAGTTTCCTCAACAAGCTCCACGAGCGAGCCCTGATCCAACTGCCGCCCTGCTGGCGGGCGAGTCCTAACACTCCGATAATCGAGGAAAAGTGTGCCGACTGCCGTCGGCGGCTACGATTTTGCAGGTTCTTGAATCCGCCCTGCAGATTTGACGCTGGTCAGGGTTGAACTCAGGAGATGCCGAAACAATCCGGCAGGTATTGGAGTGCGTTCTGGTCTGTTCAGGGCTTGGTGCAGCCCGACGATGGACATCAGAGCTTCCAGCCGATCCTGGGTGGTACGAAAAGGCCGCTTCTCTCCTGGTTAAATTAACTGAAAAAAGTTGTTGCGTTCTTCGGATTTCCTCGGTAGTTAATAGGCGTATCGAAGGTCTGTTAGCCGTGGCTGGTGATTGAGAATCTTGAGAATCAGCGCGGTGGCTTCCCACAAATTCAAAGGTAATTAGTGGTTTCCGGTGATTAATTCTGGAAAACCTTCGACGCACACAAGTATGAGTACAGCGACGAAAAACGATAATAGCAACACAGCAACCTCTGATTACGGCGCGGGCTATCTGGAAATCTCGGAAAAAGGTTTCGGCTTTCTGCGGACATCCGAAAACCATTTTCATCCGAAGCCCTCGGATATTTTTGTCACGCCAGACACCATCAAGCGGAATTTTCTGCGGGAGGGCAGTTACGTGGCCGGTCCGACGCAACCGCCGCATCGTGGGAACAGTCCGCAACTGAAAGGGGTGGATAAGGTAAACGAGATACCTTTCGAGGATTACACCAAGACAGTGCGCTTCGAGAATCTGACGACGATTGACCCGATCGAGAAGTTCAGGCTCGAGACCACCCCCGACCTGATCGAGACCCGGGTTATTGATATGGTGACGCCGATCGGCAAGGGCACGCGCGGACTGATTGTCGCCTCGCCGCGCACCGGCAAGACCACCATTCTGAAGCAGATTGCCAACGCCATTACCACCAATCATCCCGAGGTTCATACGCTGGTCTTGCTCATCGATGAGCGCCCCGAGGAAGTCACCGATTTCCAGCGTTCGGTCAAAGCCGAGGTGGTGGCGTCGTCCAACGATCAGGATCTCGAAACCCATGTGCGGCTCTCGCGTTTCATGATCGAGCGCTGCCGGCGGATGGTCGAGGCGGGCAAAGATGTTTTCGTGCTGCTGGATTCCATCACTCGCGTGGCGCGTGCCTACAACAGTGTGCATGGCGGCAGCGGTCGCACCATGACCGGTGGCGTGGACGCCCGGGCGTTGGAAATTCCGCGCAAGATGTTCGCTTCAGCCCGGAAGATTGAGGAAGGCGGATCGCTGACGATTCTAGCCACTGCGCTGGTCGATACCGGGTCGCGCATGGACGAACTGATCTTCCAGGAATTTAAAGGCACCGGCAACATGGAGCTGATTCTTGACCGCAAACTGTCGGATCGCCGCCTCTTTCCGGCTATTGACATTCCGAAGAGCGGCACGCGCAAAGAGGAAAAGCTTTTTCCGAAGAACCAGATTGACGCGGTCCGGAAACTGCGCCGCACGATGGTGGACCTCAACCCCGTCGAGGCGATGGAAACGCTGGTCGCCGCGCTCAAGAAGCACAAGACCAACGACGAACTGTTATCGAAGCTTTTGTGATGGGGTAAAGAGGCAACGCTTTATCGCGCATGCCTGAGCCTGCCCTGCCGCGATCCCGCCCGCCGCTCGAGCGGATGTTGCGGATTCATCAGGCCCTGAAAGCGGATCGGTTTCCCAACGCCGCGTTGCTCGCGCGCGAGTTGGAAGTCAGCGCCAAGTCGGTTCATCGTGACCTGGACTTCATGCGCGACCGGCTGAAGCTGCCGATTGAGTATGACGCGGCCCGGTTTGGTTATTGGTACACCGAGGAAGTCGAGACGTTTCCGACGTTTCAATTCACCGAGGGCGAGCTTTTCGCACTGGTCGTCGCCGAGAAGGCCCTCCAGCAATATCGCGGCACCAGCTTTGAAAAGCCATTGCTCAGCGCCTTGAGGAAAATGGAACAGGCGCTGCCGGACACGATTTCGCTCAGCCTGGCGGACATCGACCAAACCATTTCTTTTCGCACTCGCGCCGAGCCTATCCTGGACCTGGCGGTATTCGATGCGCTCGCCAAAGCGACGGCGGCGCGTCAGCAACTCGAGTTGAGCTATCGGAAGCCCGGCCAACGAGACGCCGAGCAACGCGTTGTGGACCCGTATCACCTGGCGAATATCAACGGCGAATGGTTCCTCTTTGCCTTTGATCATCTACGCAAGGACATTCGCACCTTCGTGCACGCCCGGATCAAAGCCGTCGAGCGCACGGGCAAGACCTTTGACCGCCGCCAGGAGTTTTCTCTGGAAGAACGATTACGGGGCAGTTTTGGTGTTCAGTCCGGCCAGGGCCAATTCGACGTCGTCATCCGTTTCAACGAGCGCGCCGCCGATTACATTCGTGAAAAGAAGTGGCATGATTCGCAGAGTTTGCGCGAACTCAAGAACGGGGGTGTGGAATTGCGAATGAGCCTTTCCAGCCTGGCGGAAGTTGAGCGCTGGGTGTTGAGCTGGGGCGGTGACGCCGTTGTTGTTCGACCCGCCCAATTGGCTGAAGCGATCAAACGATCCGCCCGCAGAATCCTTGAAACAAAGACTACCTGAGGTTTGTGGATTCCGTAATCCATTTTAGCACATGCCCGGCCGAAGCCCGGGCGGCGGTGCTCAACACGTTGTGGTCGGCGCTCCACACGATGCGGTACTCGCGCAGGCCCGGGCAATTCTTCTCGAGCCACCACCGCACCCGAGGCCAGGCAACGATGGGATCGATGGCTCCCGTCAGCGCATACACTGGGAGCTTCACCTGCCGCGCGATGGCCGACGGATCGTTTTTAGCGATGAGTCGCAGCCGGTGCGTCGCGGCCTGACGGTGGGGTTCAGTCCAGCGGTCGATGAATTCCTGTATGTCGGCGAGGGTCTCGGGGGACTTGCGAAAACGAATGCGCACCAGCCTCGCATAGAGCAGCAGGGTCTGTCTCAACCACTTCAATGAAATGCCCCCAAACAGGCGTTCGGCCAGCGGCACAACCCACCGCACCGGGTGCCGTACGAAACCGCCGGCGAGGATTACGCCTTCGGTCTGGAATCGGTTTCGCGCAAGGATTGGCCAGACGACTTGCGAACTGAAGGATTCGCCGAGCAGCCAACCGCCTGTGATTCCCTGTTTCGCCAACGCAGTCTCGACTCCCTCGGCATAGTCATCCAACGACCATGTCAGCGTACGCGGATAGGTGACCTCGACAAAGCGCACACGTCCGGCCAGCGCGCGACGGAAGCTGCCTATCAGCGTCCAATCCCCGTGCAACCCGGGCAGGTAGATGAGGGTTGGGGAGGATGCGCTGCCGTGGATGCGGATGTCGGGTTTTTCTGACGTAGGTTTGATGTGGGAAACGTGATGCGTGATGCGTGATGCGTGATGCGTGATGCGTGATGCGTGATGCG
>JBAXTC010000805.1:0-3486 GCA_037130375.1 Verrucomicrobiota bacterium
GACTGACTCCTTGAACACCCGGAAGAGGGACATGCCTGGAAACAGACCCGGCCCCGGCTGGTCGCTATCCCCGGATACCGACAGCTCAAAGTCGATGCCATGAGCGCTCAACAGACTCCAAAACGACAGCCAGGCCAGCGCATAGAAGCGGGCCACCCGGTTGCCTCGCCACCAGGCCACCAGGGACACCGCCTGTGATCCCACCCCGAAGAGCAGCACCTGCAAGATCGCCAACTGATCCATGATGCGATAGGGCCCCAGGAGAAAAACCACGGTGATCGGCGGTATTCCCCAAGCCAAACGGACAATCCAGCGGTTGAGACCGGCCATGCTGGCTGGCAAATCGAAGAAGTAGCGCAGATAAGCCATCATCAGCAGCAGGGTGTATTCGATGCCCAGGATCACGCCGCCCAGCACCGCGAATCGGCCGCCGGGCAGGCGCAGCCAGACATAATACCCGCTGAAAATGAAATAGAGGCCGAAAATGCCGAGCAGCGAGAGCGAATAAATCACAAAACCACGGTCGCGGATGAACAGGCTGAGCACCAGCGACAGGAGGATCAAGGCCGCCAGGTAGCCGAAAAAAGCGGCGAAAGCGGCCTCGTTCCCGGCCTGGGCCTCGATAAATGCCTTGGGTTCCCAGATTTGGAGCGGCAGGTGCAGGGCGGCTTCCGAACGAACGCGCAGGAAAACTTCTGCGGTTTCGCCGGCTGCCAGCCACATTGGGAAAATCGGGAATTTATTGTCCACCATTTCCGGCGAGCACTCGCGCAGATTGCCCGCCACCAGGTGCTCGACCCTTCCATCCCGCCGTATGAGATACCAATCCAGTTCGCTCATCCGGGCAGTTCGCAGCTCCGTCAACCAGAGCATCTGGCCGGCAGTCTCGGAACGCACTGCAAACCGCACCCAGACCGCATTCGGAGTGAACCCAAAGGATGGCCAGGGCTTTCGGCTGGCCTGGAAATGCCCGTCGCGAAAAGCCTGCTGCGCCTGCTCCAGCGTTACAGCGCCGGAGACGTCCCGATAGGTCGAGAGCCAAGGGGTCAACGGAAGCCGGGTCGTGCTGGCCGTCAGCAGGACACAATCTTCCGCTTGGCTGGCAAACCCAATGCAGAGCAGAACGACGAGCGCGGTTAATGTTGTGAATCGATTCATTAGCACAGGTCGATTACTCGGCGCTTCGCAGCCGCTGACGCAGCGGCCAGCCCCAGGGCGAGGAAAAGAACCGTTTTCGTCATAGCATCATTATCTTCGATGGTGTTCGTTCATTCGCATGAGAATATAGCGGTTAAAAGGTGTGGCGCTTACTAAAATGTTGCGGACCCTACGGAATTTGCATTAAGCGCAGGTTCGAATTTCGGCAGTCGGCGCTGATTTTCCCCGCGGAGGCAGCGTGCGCCGACTGCCGTCGGCGGCTACGATGGCAACTTCCAGAAAAAGATGCGCACATTACCCGTCACCACCCTCCTTTCGAGCTTTCCAAACGTCCTCGAAATCCTGATTATGCGACCCGCATGAGCATTGCCTATCAAATTGTGGTCTGTGGCACAGTCGTGCCGGACCCGCTTCAGACTTTGGAGCCGGTGACCGGTCCGAGTGGGCCGGCGTTGAAAAATGAATTGATGATGCCCGCCATTCTCGATCCGTGGGCGAGCCACGCGCTTTATGAAGCTGCGAATCTAGCGAAGCAGGCCCCTGGCAGCAAAGTCTGGCTGGTCAGCCTGGGTCCGAAGGCAAAGCTTCAGCAGATGATGATGACCATCGCGCAAAAGGCGCCCTTTGAACTCATCGCACTCGATGGTCCGGCGAGTGGATTCACCGAGGCAGCGGAGGTTGCCGCCGCTCTCGCCGAGGCCATTCAGGGCATCGCCGGTCTCGACCGCCCAAGGCTGTTGGTATTTGGCGGTTGGGAGTCCGCCTCACGCGGCGCGGGTGCGACGATGCAGATGGTCGGCGAGCGACTCGGCATCGTGGACCAATTCCAGGGTGTGGACGAGCTCAAGGTTAATGCGGACGGCTCGATGGAAGTTCTCGAGCGCATCGAAGGCGGCAAGCACCAGCTCTCGCACTGCGCCGGCCCCCCTGCCCTTCTCGGCTGGGCCACCGGCAGTTTGCCCGAGCCCAAGAACAATCCCCAGGTCGGCATGGTCAACATGCGAACCGTCATGCCCGCCCTGCAGAAAGCCAAACCCACAAAACTTTCAGCCGAAGGGCTGACCTTCGCGAGCGTCTCGCTACCTAAACAACTGCGCGAAACCAAAATCGTAAAGGACAAATCTGCAGACGACATCGCCAGGGAAATCGTCGAATGGATTCGAAAATAGAAAGTGAACTGGCAGAGTTGTGGCATAAGGGAGCCAGGGAAAAGCTGACTCTGCCTGTGCAACGCTCCAGCACTCCGAAACTCCAAGACCCCGTTTAGCCATTCTCATGCAAACAATTCTCTTTCTCGCCCACACGGAAACTGACGGCTCCCTCGCCAAGCCGGCCCTCGAAGCACTGGGCACAGCCAAGTCGCTCGCAGCCGCGTTGACCGGTTCGCCGCTCCTGGTGGGCATCATCGGCGAAAAGGTGGAGGCCGCCGCTGGCCAAATCGCCACCTGCGGCGCCGCAAGATTCCTCGGTGTCAGCGGCCTGGACTTCGCCCAATCCCGCTATGCCACCGATGCCGCAGCCGCCGAGAGTCTTTGCCAGGCTGCCCAAGCCGCCATTGTTGTCGCTCCGGCCACCGCCCGTTTCAACCGGGTTTTGGCCGGCGTTGCACAGCGGTTAGGCGGACGTGCCGACACTCACGTCACCGGCGTCTGCGCTGCCAACGGCACGGTCTCGATCAGCCGCTGGTATTACCGCCAGCGCATGGAGGCCGTGTTGCATCGCACGCAGCGTCCCTGGTTCATCCTCGTCGATCCGGGCAGCCAGGCCGCCTGGCAAGGCGCAGCCGGCACGGCAAGCGTCGAGCCGCTTACCGTCAGCCTGCCGGACGCTTGCAAGCGCACCACGGTCGCCGGCATCCGCGCGCCCGCCGCCGATGCTCAGACCATTCGGCCTGAAGCCGACCTGCTATTCGTGGCCGGCGCCGGCTGGACCAAGAAACAAGCCGACGGCCAGCCGCACGCGAAGGAGGCGGAGAAGCTGATTTATGATTGCCTGAAACACGCGCGCGCCTCGCTCGGCAGCAGCAAATCCCTGGTCGATATCGGTGGGGAAGGCCAGGCAATCCTCTCGTTTCTCACGCACCTCAACCAGATCGGCCAGACCGGCTCGACCCCGCGCCATGCCAAAGGTTTGGCCACTTGCTGTCATGGGGAAGAGCCGCACACCGTCGGGTGGCGCTTCATCAACGAGCGGCGCGCAGTCAACCTCGATCCCAACTGCGGCTGGGCGCGCGGCAAGGCCGACGTGCTTTACGTCGCTGACGCCTTCGCGGTGATGGCCAATGTCAACGAACTGCTGGCGCAAGGCGGCTGACTCACATCTCAAATC
>JBAXTC010000806.1:0-3482 GCA_037130375.1 Verrucomicrobiota bacterium
GGCAACCAACTGGTTCAGCCAGCTTCCCGGCGTCCCCGAATCACCCCGCTCGTGACGAAACTGTCCCTGCCGGTACGAGAATTGCTGCCCCTTGACAAAGCCAATCCAAAGGGTTCCCTCCGCATCCACCAACAGGCGTTGCACCTCGGCATCATCGAGTTCCGGAGTGTTGCCCGGATGGAAGTTGACGAATCGGACGCCGTCAAAGCGAGCGAGGCCGCCGTGCAAGGTGCCCAACCACAAATAGCCGTCCGGCGTCTGGACGATGCTGGTGACCGTGCTGTGCGGCAGACCGGAATCGGTGTCCCACACATCCACAAGGTAATCCTCCGGCGAAGCGTCTGGCGATTGAGCCATCGCGCTGAGGCCCACAAACAAGGCTCCCAGAAGAGCCAGGTTCAAATACGCAACCAGCAGATTCCGCACGCTGTTTTGTATAACAGCGGCTCGCTGGCTGGGCAAGAAACGATTCGAGGGTGATGCCCAATAAAAAAACGGTCGGAGCCGAAGCTCCGACCGTCCGAATCTATCCATGATCTATAACTGCACCGGCCGGTGAACCCGGCGGGCCGATTACTGCACCTTCACACGGTAGAACCGTTTGGCCGCCGACGGTGCAAACAGATACGGCGAGGATGCGTTGTTGGTCGTCCAGGGACCCGTGACGGCATCCGCCTGCAGGAGCATGCCTTGCGGCCAAGTCACCGTCAGTTGGTTAGCGCCCGACCATCCGATCTTCAGCATGACAGGGGTCGCCACTTTGTAGAGGTTCTCCACGTCTGACGCTGATATCGCGTGATCAAACGCCGCCACCTCATCAATGCTGCCCGGGAAGGGAGACGGAACATTAGGGAAGTTTGACACATAGTCGCCGATGCTGAAATGATATGGCAGGACAACTCCCGGGCACGGTCCGCCGACCCCAGCCACCACGCCGTCCAAATATATGGTCGTAGCACTCGCGTCGTTCACCGCGACCAGGAAGTGCCATACGCCGGGATCAAACCCACTGGTGATAAAGATCGTGCCGGGAGGGGCGATTCCTTGGGCATAAAAATACAGGTTGGTTCCCTGGTAAAAAGACAATTCCGCCGTCCATTGCTGGCCGAACAGTGACGCGCGACCATCCGCATTATGGGTGAAGGGATATTGGTTCGGATCAATGTTGAACCAGCCCATGAGTGTGAACTCGCTCAAACCGTTGAACATCTGTGAGGTCGAGGCATATCCCTGATTCGTGCCATTCATGTGCGGCGCGGTGTTCAGGCTTTCGAAGCCGCCAAAATCAGGCGGCCGCGGCCCGGCTTGCAACGGTGACCCCAACGGGTCCACCGCAGTATTTCCGGCGATGTAATCAAACCCATTGGTTCCGCCGCCGTCGCTGAAGCGCCAGTAACCCATCGGGTTGAGGCTGAGGACGGCTGCCGGATAGGTGCCGGGCACCGGGACGGGAACCACCGCCAAGGTCGCCACTGAACTGGTCAGCGAACCGGCGGTCACGGTCGCCACCACGTCGTAGAACCCGACTTCTCCCGATGACACGTTGGTAATCACGAGGTTCGTCGTCCCGGTGCCGGAGTACTTGCCGGCGTCGCTGAGGTTGCTGCCGTTCTTCCGCCACTTGTAGGAAGTCGTGCCGATCCCCTCCGCGACAAACGTGAAGCTCGCGGTGCGTCCGACATACAGTTCCACAGCCGTGGGTGTCAGCGGCTGGGTGATGATCATAATGGATACCGAGAGGGTCGCCGCTTGACTGGTCACCGAATTGGGGCCGACGCTCGCCACTACATCGTAGGAACCGGCTTCCGCGGTGGTCAGGTTGTTAATCACCAGGGTCGGCGTCGTGGTGCCCGAGAACTTGGGGCCGTCACTTAGGTTGGTGCCAGCATGCCGCCACCGGTACGAGACCGTGTTGGTCCCAATCGCGAGGGCCGTGAAGGTCGCCGTGCCTCCGGCATACAGGCTCAGAGCCGCAGGTGTCGGCTGCTGGCTGATTAAAACCGCGTGCGTGGCCACCTGCAAGGAGACATTGGCGAAGTCAATCGTGGTGCCGCCGCTGGCGACGAGATTATAAAGGTTGATTGAGGGCGTGCCGTCGAACGTGGCCGGTGCATTGAATATGTAAACGTAGGGGACGAACGCGGCGTTGTTGCCGATCAAGTCAACTCCTTCCACTTGCGTAGTGAAATGCGTCTGGCTGGCGTCACCAATCTGAACCTGGAATGGGATGGAAAACTCGCCGGCTCTGGCGGCGGCATCAAAGTTCAGTTGATACGCCTTGCCGGGGGCGTAGGTGATCGGCAGATACTGGGTCAGCGTACCCGCTCCCTGAAGCAACGCGTAGGTGCGGCCGCCAGTAGTAGTCGGACCGAACGGACTGCCAGCGAAACTCACCGCCGCGCCATTCACGCCCTTGCCGGCGCCCGAGGCATTCACCCAATCCGTAATGCCCGCCGGATTATGACCAGAGAGACCGTCCTGGCTATAACCGGGCCAGACCGTATATCCTGCGGCGTTTGCCGTAAAATCGCCGTTGCCGATTATGTTTAGATTGGTGGTCGTGGCCAACTTGATGGAAACATTGGCGTAGTTAACGCTGAAGTCGCCACTCGGGCTTTCATTCCACAATTGGATCATGAATCCGGTCGTCATCGTGGCCGGGGTGGTGAAATTGACGGCGTAATGGGTGAACCCCCCTTGGCTGGTGGGAATGGGATTGCCGCCATTCAACGCGTTGCTATCCCAGAACGCAGGCAAACCGTCGGCCATCTTGACCGAGAACAAAGCGGGCGATGCATCACCACCCCGGCCAGCGATGTCTATGTTCAAGGTATAGGTCGTGCTGGTGGCGAGTGGCAGCAACTGGTAAATCCCATTACCTCCGTTTTGAATGAAAGCGAACGTGTAGCCGGCGGCGGCGGTCGGGCCGAATATATTGCCGACACCCGCCGCCAGACCATTGATGCCTTTGCCCGAATCGTTGGGGTAGGTTAGCCAACTCGTAATGTTCGTCGGGTTAGCGCCGGTACCATCACCAAGATAGCCGGGAATGTCGGTGAACGCCGCCGCGTTCGCCGTAAAATCGCCGTTGGCGACCAGGTTTTGCGCGTGCGCGGCACCCACCCCGCCTGCGAGCACCGCCAGGGCGCTGATGATTGTTAGGAGTCTATTCTTTTTCATGTATTGTGTTTTCTGTATTGTGTTTTTGTTTTTTGTTTTGGATTCGGAAATTCAGTTCGTGGGCGGGAGGTTTAATGCCATTTGCCCCCTGAGGTATGGCCCATTGAAACCAGTCGCCTCTTCCGTCCGGGCGCGCGATGGTCGTTCATGGCCAGTGTTGGTTCGGCATTTCATGGGTCTAGTCTTGATGGTACTACCTCAACCAAAGAACTTCCGCCATCACGCAAACGCGGGATGCCTTCCCCGCCAGGGCGGATTCAAGAACCTGAAAAATCGTAGCCGCCGACGGCAGTCGGCGCACT
>JBAXTC010000807.1:0-3472 GCA_037130375.1 Verrucomicrobiota bacterium
GGACTTGCCGGCCGGGTCGGTGGCCAGGAAGGTAATCTGCTCGGCGACGTTTACGCCCTGCGGATAGAGGACCGTCGCCACGCGATTCGAGTCAATGATCACGGAGAGTTGGTTGGTGCCGGTGGCGGTCCATGTGATCTGATTGCGCGGATAGTTCGGATCGCTCACATAACTATCGAGCGAAAGGGTGGCGAAGGCGGCGGGGGCCGTGACGGTTTGGTCGGGGATTGGTTGGACCACAGGCCCGTTGGTGTCCGTGGTCAGGACGACCAAGTTAAACGGCTGCGTGGCGATACCGCCCTTGCCGTCGCTGGCCATCACGGTGACCAGGCGGCCGCCCAGTTGGCTGGCGGCGGGTGTCCAGGTGATCACGCCGGATTGCGAATTGATGGACATGCCGGACGGCTTTTGGGTCAGGGAATAGCTGACGGTATCGCGGTTGGGATCTACCGCCACGGCGTTATAGGTGTAGGCGGTATTCGGTGCCGCCGTGGTAACGGGCGTCGATGTGAATTGCGGCGGCAGGTTCTGGTAAGCGACGACCGTGAGGGTGTAGCCTTGATAGGATGAACCGCCGACGCCATCGGCGGCGACCTGGACGAAGAAGCTGCCTGTATTGGCTGGGGTCCAGGAGACCAGGCCGGTGTTGGTGTTGATGGTCATCCCGGCCGGTGCTTGCGGCAGGCGGAAGCTCAGCGGCTTGCTCTGAGGGTCGGTCGCCGTCACCGGGTAGGTGTAGAGCACGCTGACCATTCCCTGGAAGGACGGCCTCGATGTGATGGTGGGCGGGTAGAAGACATTCGTATCGATTGCCGCAATGGAAACATTCGCAAAGTTTGTGCTGTCCACGATGCCGTCATTGACAACGAGTTGAGCGCTGTAAAGTCCGCCCACGTCTGTAACAAAGGACGGGCTGACGGTGTTGGTGCCTGTCAACTGGGCACGGCTGCCAATCGGAATCGAGAGCATCGACCAGCGGTAGGTCAGGGGCCGGCCTTGCGGGTCGAAGGAGCCGCGGCCATTGAGCCCAACCGTATCGCCGGCGTTTACGTTCTGGTTCGGACCGGCATCGGCGATTGGCAGCAGAATGGCCGAGAGGTCCACCACCACGCTGAAGGTGTTATTTGAAAGCGTGATTTCCTGGAACAAGTTGGTGCCGGTGCCCGGGTCATCGGCCACCACAAAGACGGTATGCGTGGTGATCGTGGGAGCCGCCCAAGTGACACGCAAATCCTGATACATGCCGGGACTGAGCACGGCCGTCGAGTGAGCCACGCCAATCAATTGGCCGCCGGCCGTGGGATTGCCGTCGTAGAAGGCCATCGGGACGTTGGTCGGCACCGGAACCAGGCCCGAGTTGCCCAGGCGAGCGGTAAGCAGCGCGTTGGTGGGCAGGCTGAGGCGTCCGACTTGCAGCAAGCTGGCGCTCAGGTCAATGACCGGGGGCGTGTTGGTCGGCGCGTCGGAACCGGAGCGCATGATATTGTTGAGCTTGTTGTATTCCGGCACGACGTTCTGGCTATCAACAAAGGCGTCGAGCGGGCAGTCTTTGAAGAGGGCCTGGCCGTTGACGGTCATGTCGATGTAACCCGAGCCGTCGCCGGGGAACCCGGCCGGGAACACGCCATAACCCACGACGTAATCCGCGTTGGTCGAGAAGGCATCGTCGAAATCCGCATCCACAAACACGGAGACGGTGAACGGAACCGGAACCGGGTCGGAACCATTGTTGCGCAGGTAAACCCGCACGGTTCCCGAGAGTGCCAGGGTCTGGCTGTCCACCATCACGTTGGTCATTTCGATATGGGTTGGCTCGAGGTCCAGTTGCGGGCCAAGCGCTGTCGAAACCACGAGCGTGAAGGACTGGTCGGTCGATGCCCCATTGGCATCGGTGGCGCGAAGGACAATGGAATTCGGCCCGATGTTATTGGTGCCCGGCAGCCAGTTCAGCGTGCCGCTGTTGGTGTCGCACGACATGGTCACCGGCCCTGTGATGAGCTCGAAGGTGGAGCTGTCGCCATCGGCGTCGGTGATGGCCGGCGTATAAGTGCAATTGGTGCCGGCGCGAGTCAAAAGCGGCGGGTTCGAGGTGAACACCGGCGGCGCGTTGAGGGCGTGGATGAGCTGGGTCGCCGTCGTGACGCCGCCATGATTGTCGGCGACGGTAAGCGTGACGGTGAAGTCGCTGATTTGATGAAAGACATGCGTCACCAGCGGCCCGGTGGTCTTGGAACGATCGCCGAAATCCCAGGCGAAGGTCATCGGGTCGCCTTCCGGGTCGGTGCTGGCGGTCGCATCAAAGGTGACGGTGCTTTCGACATAAGGCGTGCTGGTCGAAACGGTCATCGCGATGATGGGCGGGCGGTTGGATGGACCCACGGTGACTTGGAAGTTGCAGGTATTCGAACCGCCTCTGTTATCGGCGACGATCAACCCGCCGGGATACGGCCCACCGGCCCCATAGCGGTGCGAGACGATGCTGGGGGCATTGTTGCTCACGGCGCCGTCACCCCAGAGCCAATTATACGTGAGCGGGTTCCCGAGCGGGGAATACGAGGGTGAGCCGTCCAAGACCAGCGTTTCGCCGAGGCGCACGGTAAAGCTCGGACCGTTGCTGACGATGGCCACGGGGGGAACGTTCGGCCGGGTAATCTGCGCGTATGTCTGGGCCGAGGTCGTGCCGCCATAACCGTCGTTCACGAACAGGCTCACCAGGTAATCGCCGATGCCGCCGTAGGCATGGACCGGGTTCGGATTGGTCGAGGTGCTGCCGTCGCCAAAGTTCCAATAATAGCGGAGCGGGTTGTTGTCGGGATCGCGCGTGCCGGCGGAAGAGAACTGGATATCCTGGCCGGTCAACGCGGCGTAGGGGCCGTTGACCACCGCCACTGGCGGATGATTGCTGGCTGGAAAAACGAAGAGGGTATAGCTGAGCACGTCCCGCCCGTAGTCGTTGGTGACCTGGAAGGAGACGGGCTGGTTGCCGATCTGGTCCGCAGTGGGCACGTAGAGGACGTTGCCGTTAGTCAGGTTGACGCTCAGATTGGCGGGTCCGGCCAACACCGAGAAATACAAGGGTTCATTGACAGGATTTCTGACATCCAGCATGACCGAGTAAAGCTGGCCCACCTGGGCCACGCGCAACGGTGTGGATTGAAACTGCGGCGGGCGCTCGTCAAAGTTCCGGGGGAAGGAAACGACGAATTCGGCATCGGAAACGCCGAATGGGTCGGGCCGGCCATTCACGCAGGCATAGACGCGGTAGTAGTATTCAACGTTATACTCGATGTTGGTGTCCAGGAAGGTGGCATACGAACTGTCGGTGCGTCCGACTTCTTCGAAACCGCGGTCCCCACTGATCTGGCTGCGCATCACTATTGCGTAATCTCCGGTCTTGGTCCATGTGAGCTGGCACTTGTTGCCTTTCGGCCGGCCTTTCAGGTCGGGGATGACGCGGTCATAGACATAGACG
>JBAXTC010000808.1:0-3471 GCA_037130375.1 Verrucomicrobiota bacterium
GCGCCGTCGCCGCTGCGCTCTGCCGGCGCACTCCACAATCGTCCCCCTCTCCAGCCCCCAACCATCTCCCCCCCAGCGCGATCCGCCCTGCCGAAAGCCAAAGCGCCGTCCAAGACGCCCATGTGCTGCCACTCGACCAGATGGCCGCCTGGCTATTTAAACAGTGTGAATGTTAGTTCGCTAATCGCATAATCAACAATATGCTTCCTCCCATGAACACCGAATCCAAAATCAACCTCCTGCTCGTGGACGACTGCCCCGAAAATCTGCTGGCCATGGAAACCGTCCTGGAGCCGCTCGGCGCCCATCTCTTCCAGGCGCGCTCCGGCGAGGTCGCCCTCCAATTCGCCCGCGCCCACGATTTCGCCGCCATCCTGCTCGACGTGCAGATGCCGATCATGGACGGTTTCGAGACTGCCAGCCGGTTGCGGGAGCTGGAGCGCACCCGCCAGGTGCCCATCCTCTTCATCACCGCCAGCGAGGTGGACGCGGGGCAGATTGCCCACGGCTACGCCCTCGGCGCGGTGGATTACATCCTGAAACCCTACACGCCCGAAGCGCTGCAAAGCAAGGCGGCTGCCTACATCGACCTGGGTGAGCGCACGCGACGGTTGCAGGGCCAACTGGAGGCCGCCGTCGGCCTCCAGGACCGCGTCAACATTCTGGTGGTCAATGATAACCTGGCCAGCCTGCTGGCCACCGAGGCCAGCCTGGACAAACTGCGGATGCCGGTGCATGTGGTGGCGGCGCACTCGGGCCGCGAAGCGTTGAGTTTGCTGCTCAAACAAACCTTCGCCTTGATCCTGCTGGACGTTCACATGCCGGATATGGACGGTTTCGAGTTGGCCGCCACGCTGCGCCAGAACGAGCGTTGCCGTCACACTCCCCTGGTCTTCGTCACCGCCACCTGCACGGCCGAGGTCGATGTCGCCGCGGGCTATGCCTGCGGGGCGATTGATTTCCTCCTGACCCCCATCACGACGGAACTGTTGTGCGCCAAAGTGGCCGCCATCCTCGACCAGTTCCGCCAGCAACGGCTGCTGGCGCGGCAGGTGGACGAGATCACGGATTTGAACCGGGCCTTGCATGCTTCCGCGCGCGAGCTGGAGAACGCCAATGTGGGTCTCGCAGAGCGCGTGCGTGCGCGCACCGCCGACCTGTTAAAAGCGAACGAGGAGTTTAAAATAGAAATCATCGAGCGCAAGGCGGTGGAGAAAGAGCTGCAACAGCAGACCAGGGCACTCTCGGCCCACAACGACGAACTGGTCCGCTTCCACAAGGCCGTGGTCGGCGGCGAGTTGCGCATGATCGAATTGAAGCGGGAAGTGAACGAGCTATGCCGCCGCCTGGGCGAACCGCCGCGCCATGCGATGGACCAGCTTCAGCCTGACAGCGTTCCCGGGGCCGGCCCGGCTCCGGCGCCGCCGGGCGGAGGTGGCGCATGAACGAATACCCCTCGCATAAACACACGGCTGGAAGTTGGATGCTACGCCAGGCTGGGAAGCCTGCCGCTACCCGGCGCCCTGGCGGCAGGGCCACCGGCCTCCGCTTCTTATCGGGGTCATCGGCGCTTCGGGCCGCGCTGTGGCTGTTCCTGTTTTCCGCGTCCCTCCGCGCGTTCGGCACCGAGCGCAACGGCAGCACTTTTACGCCGGGCAGTCTGGGTGACTTTGGCATGGCCGTGGTGTCCACCAATGCCGGCCTCTATTTGCGCAACGACACGATCTATTACCGGGGCTCCGACTCCCGGACCGTTGGCGCCGGCCAGTTCAAGATGAACCTTGACCTGGTCGCTTGGGCGGATTCCGTCAAGCTCATCTGGGTGCCCGGGGTGACGGTGCTCGGCGCCCAGTATGCGGGGGCCGTGAACCTGGCGCTCATCAACGCCCAGGACCGATTCCAAGGAGATTATTTCTATGCTTGTCTGGGCCTTCGATTCTAATCCCGACGCCTGCTACCTCGAAGAAACTTATGGCTCTTGATATTCGAACGCTGGTTTTTGTCCTGGGCCTGACGCACGTCATCCAGTTCGCGGTGTTCATTCACCAGTACCGGGTCAATCGGACCCTTCGCGGCGTGGGCTGGTGGTTGCTGTGGAGCGGGGTCGAGGTGCTGGCGTTCATGTGCATGCTCCTGCGGGGGATTCCTGCGCTGCAGCCGACGGCCATTATCGCCCAAAACGGTTTGCTGGTCCTGGGAGTCATGTTTTTCTACATCGGCCTTTTGCGGTTCTACGACCGGAAGGAGAATCGCCGGCTGCTGCTTTCCATCTATGCGGCGTACCTGGCCGGCCTCTGCTATTTCCTCTTCGGCCAGGATGATTTTAACGCGCGAGGCATTATTATCAGCGTCACGCTGGCCATGCTTGCGTTCCTGTCCGCCCGGGTGCTCCTGGTCAACAAGACCCGCCCCACCGCCGCGTCTGCGAACCTTCTCGCGGCGGTGTGCATCGCCCATGGCGGTCATTTTGCGTTTCGCTTCGCCGTGCAGTTGGCGGCCCCTCCGCCCGCTGACTTCTTTGCCCCAACCTTGTTCAATTGGACCGCCTTGCTGGACGCCATCATCGTCGGGCTGCTGTGGACGCTCGGCACGATTCTGATGATCAACCAGCGCTTGAACGCGGAAATGAAAGAGGCCAATGAAGAGATGGAACTGGTCTTCAACACCAGTCCCGACGCGGCCGTGATCAGCCGTTTGAGCGATGGCCTGATCGTCAATATCAACGACGGGTTTTTGGCGCTCACCGGTTTGAGGCGCGAGGAATGTATTGGAAAGACAACCCTCGCCGTTCATGCCTGGAAGAACCCAGCCGACCGCGAGGCTGTCGTCCGCGAGCTGAGGGAAAAGGGGTGTTGCAGAAGTTATGAGGCAGTTTTTCAGCGGAAAGATGGCAGCGAACTGTTTGGGTTGATCTCGGCGGCGGTGTTCAAGCTGCGCGACATGCCGCATGTGATCAGCGTGATCCGCGACATCACTGAGCGCAAGCAGGCCGAGGCGGGAATCCAAGGCGCGCAAGCCCTCAGCAACACCATTATAGATAGTATCCCCGGCACCTTCTACCTGCTCGACGAACACGGCCGCTACACACGCTGGAACTCCTATCAGCGCGATGAAATCCTCGGCAAGCCGGAAGAGCAGATGGCGGGTATGAACGCGCTCGACACCATCCACCCGGAAGACCGGGCGCTCATCCAAGGGAGAATCGCGAATGTCTTGCAGGACGGCAAGGAGGAGGCCGTGGAAGGCCGGGTGCTGCTGCGCGGCGGGCCGGCATTCATCTGGATGCTGATGACGGGCCGGCGCATGACGATCGCGGGGCGACCGTTCCTGGTGGGCACCGGCATCGACACCACCGAGCGCAAGCGGGCGGAGGTGGCATTGCGGCAAAAGTCGGAGGCTCTCCGCGCCAGCAACGTCGAACTGGAGCAGTTCAACCGCGCCATGGTCGGCCGGGAATTGCGCATGATCGAA
>JBAXTC010000809.1:0-3464 GCA_037130375.1 Verrucomicrobiota bacterium
ATGGCGGTGTCATTGGTGAAGGTGATGGCCTTCGCGCCTGTCAGGGACAGCGTCAACGCGAGGACGGGGAGGAGTGCTTTCAGTTTTTTCATAAATCAGGAGAACTAGTGTCGGTTCAGGTCAGCCATCCAAGTCTGACCAATTTAACCGTTACCACGTTCAAGGTTAATTGGCAGTTTAATTGGCAGTTTGTGTCGTGTAGTTTTCAAAAACGGACAAAATGAGGGTTTGTAGTTAGCAAAACCGGACAGGTCATTTTGGGAGGTTGGAGAAGAGGATGGTGGGTTTATGTTTTTGGTTTGGCGGAGTGGCTAGGACGGAGTGGTGGCCCTAAAGGGGTCAGTTAATGAGATTGGATTCTGGAGAAAGGCGGGGGATTTTTCAGCAGCACTTTCTACGCTGTCAAACACCCGAATCTCTTTTGGTTGAGTTAGCCCCAATAGAACGCAATAGGGCAGCGCCCGCGTCCGAAAGTACAGCCTGAGTCCCAGAGGGCCTCAGACCGAATAGGCCGGCAAATTCAAAGCAAGAGGACTTGGCGGTCTGTTGTTACTGGGCGGTGGCCGCCAGACTCGGCCCGGCCACCGTCGCTTGCCCCATTTCCCAGCCCAGGCGACGCAGCCACCGCTTCACGTTGCAGGCCGCGCCGGTGAAGTAGTTCTGGAGCTTGGTCTTGGCCAGGCCGCGCAAAGGACAAGCGGCACAGGAAGCTGCGCATTCAATATCCTGGGGCAATTTATCACGTAATGAATCGGGGCGACCGGCGGGAGGATATCTTTGAGGATGACAAGGACCGGGGGCGGTTGCTGGAGGTGCTGACAGAGGCGTGTGAAAAGAGTAGCTGGCAAGTCCATGCGTATTGCCTGATGGGCAACCACTTTCACATGGTCATCGAAACGCCCCAACCCAACCTGGTGGTGGGGATGAAGTGGCTCCTCGGCAATTGCTGATTGAGAGGCGGAAGCGGATGGGTTGGAGCGAGGCGGACCTAAGAGCCCATCGGAAGGGCGAACCGAGGAAAGTGGATTTAGCCTGGGAGTTGCGGTCGCAGACAACGATGCCGCCGGCCTGGTTGCTGCAGCAACGGGGCAAGAGCCGGCACGCCGCCCCCGCCAACCCGGCCAGCATCAACCGCGCATCTTGTAAAGTCCCGCTAGAGGGTGAAATATCCTTGTGGGGCCTTCGGAAGGCAACCACGAGTCAAAGGCAACTGCATGAGCCGCGAGGCCGTGTGGGGAGGAAGCCGGAAGACGAACCGAAGTCCTGAACGAAAGTGAAGCCTCGTAAGGCAGGTTGGGCGGGTGAGTGAGCCAGTAATCACGACACCCTGCTGAGTCGTGATGTGTCGGCCAGTCAGGCGGCTAGAGCGGCTAATGGCCGCCCCTACTCGACCCTGCGGAGCGGAGTGAGGGTCAGAAAACCTCGGCTCTTAATCCCGTCACCGCCCGAACATGGGAAGCAATGCGGGACAGGCTTTTCAATGCCAAATGCTCGCAATTTGGCCGGTGCGGGGGGCGGTGCGCCGAATAGACCTGCACCAGGGAGATTTGCGCGCTGGCGGCCTTCAGCTCTTTCAAGCGCTGCGCGTAGGCTTCTATTTCCTCCCAGGGCGGCTCCTGGCCGTTGACCAGGGGGAATAGACTCTGGATGACGACCGGGCGCTTTCTGCTGAGCGCGAGGATGTTAGCCAGGATTCGCCAAAAGGGCAGCGTGGGGCGATTGACTTGCTCATAGTACGCCTGCGTCCCCGCATCAAGTTTGACCCAGATCTCGTCCTGCCGACACAGCAGGTCCAGGCCCGCGATGACCGGCGGCAAATCCAATCCGGTGCCGTTGGTAATCAGCACTGTCTTGAAAAAGGGGAGTTTTTGCGTCGAGCGAAGATACAAAACCTCGCGGACGACTTCGTCGAAATTGGGGCACAACGTGGGCTCGCCATAACCGCTCAGAGCGACCTCTTTCAATTCCAAAAGCTCGGGGGGCAGATTGCGGAACCAGTCCAGCAAGCCAAGCTTGCCCTCGTGTTGCAGCCGCAGTAACCGCTCCAGCTCCACCGCCATGACCTCCACATCCACCGTCCGCGCCCGCCCCGGAGTATCCCGATTTACCTCGCAATACACGCAGTCGAAACTGCACCGTTTATCAGGATTGAGGTTGACGCCTATGGACAAGCCCCGGGCTCGCTGCGAAATTGCCGCATAAACGAAACGATTTCCTAACTGGTTTCGCGGCCGTCCAAACGCCCTGTCGATCGGCTTCCATCCGCCGCGGACCGGGCTGCGCCCGGCCGAGCGGTCCTTCGGCGCAGCCAGCCGGCGCCCTTTCGTTTCCACTGCTTTCATTAGGAGACATTACAATCACATTGTGATTTCGTTCTAGCCGGATTTTGGCAGACACTGTGCCGATTTTGCCCTGTTCAGAGGTCTGAGCAAACAATCAGGCCGAAAACATTCGGCCGCTCGTTGACACGAGGAGCGCCCTCGGGCGCAGTTGCCGCATGTGCGGACCTGGGGATGGTCGAGAAGAGCCGGCCAGTGCTTGTGCTCGCATCGTTGGGTTGACGGAGGTTGGTCAGGTCACCATCCAGTTGCTCCGATTGAACGATTAGGCGTTAATTTGCGGTCAGATGAAGAATCGAGTAGGTTCGCACTCGTGAACTTGAGACCTTTTTTCACTCGCTTCGCCTGCTGCGTGGTTCTTGCTGCCAACGCATTCCTGGTCTGCCCACGGGAGCAGGCATGGGGTGCTGATTCTCATCCCACGCGCACCACGGCCAGTCACAGCCGGCGCGTCATCGGCTATCTCACGCAATGGGATGCGTGGAAATCGACGACGGCTGGGCTCCCGCAGGCGGGTTATCTGAACCATCTCAACGTTGATTACTCGCAATATACCCACCTGAACTATTCCTTCTTCGGCGTGGCAAACGATGGGTTTTGACGGTATTGATTGCGATTGGGAATACCCGGGCCCTTACGCGGGAATGAACTTTACCGGGTCGAGCGCGGACTACACCAACTTCGCCACGCTGTTGCAGCAAGTGCGAACTTGATGACAACGGCGCGTCGTTTCGCGCGGTGCTGACCCTCACCAATCCGGGCATCAGCAACATCACCGTGAGCCGCTTCGCGTTTGACGCGCCTTACACGGGCGTTGATTAGCAACCTGTGGACGGACATCAGCGACCCGATATTCGTAGCCGCCGACGGCAGTCGGCGCTAACACTCCGATAATCGAAGAAAAGTGCGCCGACTCCCGTCAGCGGCTACAGATTTGTGGGTTCATGAATCCGCCTTGGGGTCCGGGCAGGGTGGTTTCAAGAAATCGTAGCCGCCGACGGCAGTCGGCGCTAACACTCCGATAATCGAAGAAAAGTGCGCCGACTCCCGTCAGCGCCTACGATTTTGCAGGTTCATGAATCCGCCTTGGGGTCCGGGCAGGGTGGTTTCAAGAAATCGTAGCCG